>JADHOZ010000083.1 GCA_016778745.1 Rickettsiales bacterium | reverse complement strand
ACCAAAAACCGCAATTTTTAAAGAAAAAAAACAAATAATCTAGGCTAGTATGACAAAATTAAATACAAACAAGGCGTAAGGCCACAATTTCACTAGATCGAGAAAAATGAATTTTTAGAGTTGCTCAACTTGGGAAAAAGGCAAAAAATCGACAGCCCTAAAAGTAAAAATACAACCAAAAGACAAAACCCTAAATTCTGAAGAAATAAACCAAATTAGCCAAGAAATCATTACCCAAATTATCAATAAATTTGGTGCTCTGTTGAGAGATAATTAAAAATACTTTATTTCCTAACCTTTCTAGGCAAAACAAAAAATGTATTTTCCTCAACTCCTCCTTCCATATCACTAACCTCAACATCACTACCAATGATTTTCTTGATTTTAACAATAACATCCTGCACTAAAATTTCTGGAGCTGATGCACCCGCAGTAATACCTACTCTATCAACATTTTTTAATAAACTCTCATTAACATCACCACAGCCACTGATTAAATAAGAGGTCACGCCACATTCCTCGCCCAAATCTCTAAGACGATTTGAATTGGAACTATTTGCTGCACCTAAAACCAATAATAAGTCTACCATTTTACAAAGAGATCTCACCGCATCTTGTCTATTTTGCGTTGCATAACAAATATCTTTTGTTGCCAATCCGCGCTGTAGACTAGGAAACCTATCTTCTAAAATTGAAACTATTTTTTTAGTATCATCAACGCTCAGTGTGGTTTGAGTCACATAAGATAATTTATCAGTATTTTTGATTTCAACATTTCTCGCATCGTCTTCACTAGTAACCAAAATAACATCTTTTTTTACCCTACCACTTGTCCCCTCAACTTCTGGATGACCTTCATGACCGATTAGAATTATTTCATAATTTTCATCTTCATATTTTTTAGCTTCACGATGCACTTTACTCACTAAAGGACATGTTGCGTCGATAACATCTAGACCAGCTTGGATTGCGTCCTCTTCAACCTTATCGGAAACACCATGCGCAGAAAATATAGTAATAGCACCCTTTGGAATATCATCAACTTCATCAACAAAAATCGCACCTTTCTTTTTTAAAGACTCAACCACAAACTTGTTATGAACTATTTCGTGACGCACATAGATTGGAGGACCAAACTTAACCAAAGCCTTTTCTACAGTTTCAATAGCCCTTGTAACGCCCGCACAAAACCCTCTTGGTTTTGCAAGAATAATATTCATAAAAAATTCAAATTAAATAAAAAAGCCTGCTAACATAACATTCAAATGTTAGCAGGCCTTAATAAAATTTCAAAGAATTCTATTTTTCTAACTGAGAGTCAATGAACTCTAGTACCGCACTTAGCTCTTCTCTAACTTTTTCAACAATCTCACCTTTAACCTTATCACTATCCTCAGGATGCTTTTGTGCATATTCTAATACTTTTGATAAATCAAAGGCGCCTATTGATGCAGCTGCACCTTTAAAAGCATGAGAGGACATATACCAAGCGTTGTTATCTTTAACCTTTAGAGCCTCCTCCATTTTTTTTACGTTCCTTTCAGCATTCTCAACAAATATTGAAAATAACTCTTTTTGGAAGTCCAAATCATCATCAACAATACTTTGCAAAAACTCCACGTCCACAGGCTTATTTTTCTCACTCATACGATAGTTGTTTAATTCATAATCATAAATCTAATCCTGAAATAAGATTTGAACCTTATTTTACAAGGGCCTAGCTTTGATTTAAAATAACTTTCGGGCTATATGCAGCATCACAAGGATAAATTGTTTCATTTTTGGAAAATAACCACGATTACTCCTTTGACCTTTCCCATAAAGAAACAATTGTACCAATTTAAAATCTTGGAAGCGCAATGGATAACGTTATTAAAAATCTAATCAAGCAGGAAACCATTATATCACTATTAAACACAGATAGTTCTAGCGCGATAATTTCTCTACCAATTCTTTAAAATCGAAGAAACAAGCTATATAGCCTGAATTATTTCTACCATTTTGATATATTTTTTCAGATATCGTAGGCGAAATGTCACCGCCGCAACAATAAATAACAGGAGTTACTTGACAGTTAAACGCACACTCAACGTCAGTTAACGTATCACCAACAAACCAAACTTCATCTTTTTTCAAATCAATTCCACTACCCATTACAGCTAACTCAACAGGATTAGTTGCTGGTTTATCAAAATTAGCGTCACTTGCACCAATCAAAGAAAAAAACTTATCATCAACACCAACCTCTTTTGCCTCCTTCCTAAGAGTCGCGCCAATTTTATTACTAACAACGAACTGCATTATCCCTTGAGAGTATATCGATTCAATCATCTCCTTTGCACCATTAATGAGCTGAATTCCTAAGTGAATTGAACGATAATGATTACGATAAAAATCTCCTGCCCTCTCCCACTCATCGCCAAAAATTTCTGGGAAAGATTCTCGCATAGATTTATGCACATTTCCCTTAACTTTTTCTTCTCCCCAAGGCTCTTTACCCATATAAATCATTGTCTCATCAATAGAATGAGTAATTAAAGGCCAAGTATTTGCCAAAGTATTATCCCAATCAAAAATAATAGCCTTAGGTTTTTCTAATTTTTTAAAGGCAACAATATTATCCTGATATTTTTCCATTATTTAATCATTTAAATTTATCCCAGGAACAATTTTAGAGGAATCACTACTTGCTGGTTTTTCACTAAAATACTTTTCAAATTTACCTTCGACCCCATCAAATTCTTCGGCTTCTGGAAGTGGATCTTTCTGCTTAGTAATGACTGGCCATTTTTTGGAATATTTTGTATTAATATCCACCCATTGCATTAGCTCTTCAGATTCAGGAAAAATAGCTTCCGCCGGGCATTCTGGAACACATACACCGCAATCAATACATTCTTCGGGATCAATAACAAGCATATTTTCACCCTCATAAAAACAGTCAACTGGGCACACACTAACACAATCTGTATATTTACATTTAACGCAATTGTCAGTTACAACGTAAGTCATATTCTACTTTTTTGTTTAATTGAAATTTCTGTTTTCACGCTAAGCAAGGAAACAAAAACAAAATAACTAAAATAAACTCCAAACATCAATAACAAAGGAACTAGCATTGAATTTGCAATAGCAACACCACCACTTCTAATGATACTGGCGCCCTGATGAAGAGAATTCCAATATTCAACCGAAAACTTAATAATCGGCACATTAATAAAGCCAACGATTGATATCACAGCTGCGATTTTCTCACCCTTTTCTTTATCATCAAAAGAATCAATTAAAATGACATATCCCAAATATAAAAAAAACAAAATCAACACCGATGTCAATCTGGCATCCCAAACCCACCAAGTTCCCCAAATAGGTTTTCCCCAAATACTCCCTGTTACCAAAGTAATAAAAGTAAAAATCAAGCCAATTGGTGCAATGACTTTTGAAATCAAATAAAAATAAGGGTTTTTCCACACAAATCCCGAGACATTAAAAATAGCCATGAGAGTATAGATTAACAAACTCATCCAAGCAGCGGGAACGTGAATATACATTATTTTCACTGCATTTCCTTGCTGATAATCATCCAGAGAATTAATAATAAAAAAAGTAGCAAAACTCACAAATCCCAACAAACACGCAAGAGAAAGTGGCATAAAAAAACGAAAATTCTTTTCAAAATTTTGTAGTTTAAATAAACCAAACAACATCTATTTTCCCTCTAAATAATGTAGTAAAAATTCTTTCTTAACTTTTTGTTCATTACCATTGTCAAAGTCTTTCACTAATAGCTCATCACTTTTTGCCTCATCTTCACCAATAATAACAACAAATCTGGCATTATTTTGCGTAGCCCTCTTAAGTTGTTTTTTAAAATTAGCGCTAAAACAAAATTCTACGTTAAAGCCAGCATTTCTAATCATAGACACTATTTCAAAAGCATAAAATTTCTCAGACTCCGAAATATAATTAACAAAAATAGGTCTAGTTTTTTGAATTTCTATTTTACTTAACAACATTAATCTCTCTATCCCAGCTGCAAAACCAATTGCCTCTAGATTTTTACCTCCCATTTTAGCAACTAAATTATCGTATCTACCACCTGCCAAAACCGTATTTTGAGCTTTTTCATCATTTGTTATAAACTCAAAAACTGTTGAAGTATAATAGTCTAAACCTCTAACTAACCTTGAATTAACTTCATATTTTACCTCAAACTTATCTAATAGAGCTAAAATATTAGCAAAATTTTCTCTAGCCGCGTCCGAATAAAAATTAGAAATTTCAGGAGCATTCTTTAAAATCTCTTGATCTCGCTTATCTTTTGAATCCAAAATTCTAAGTGGGTTTTTTTCTAATCTAACTTTAGAATCATCAGATAATTCACCCTTAAATTTAACCAGATATTTTGCTAAAGCCTCTTCATATTTTGCTTTAGTTTCATCGCACCCCAAAGAATTGATTTGCAAAGATAGCTGATCTAGCAATTTTAGATCCTTTAAAATTGAGATTGCCAATAAGATAATATCGACATCCACATAGAAATTTTTTTCACCAAAAACTTCAAAATTAATCTGATTAAACTGTCTTTGTCTACCAGCTTGCGGGCGATCGTAGCGAAAAACTGGCCCATAAGAAAAGAATTTTTTTGGAAATATTTGACTCAATTCCCCGTTGGCAATCAAACTTCTAACAATCGCAGCCGTAAATTCTGGACGCAGGGTTAAGTAATTCTCTCCCCTATCTAAAAATTTATAAACTTCTTTAGAAACAATATCAGAATCCTCACCTAAATTTCTTTCAAACACATCACTAAACTCAAAAATAGGCGTTTGCAACTCTTCAAACTCCCAGCACAAGGACTTGACTTTTGCAATATCAATTATTTTGTTAAATAGTAAAATGTCATCGCCAAAAAGGTCTTTAGTACCCCTAACATTTTGGAATTTTTGATTCGACATTGAAAAATAGCTGTAAAATTAAGAAGTTTTTATATAATTTTGCGTTTTTATACAGAATTTACAAGTATTTAAACATATATGTCTTCAAACAACCTTTCTCATATTCGCAACTTTTCAATCGTAGC
>JADHOZ010000082.1 GCA_016778745.1 Rickettsiales bacterium | reverse complement strand
GCTATTATCCGCATTAATTTCTAGAATCTTCGAACTAGCGGATTGAATTTGCTTTTGCTCAAGCAAATATCTCTCTAGCCTAATATCCATAGAACCCGCTCCCACCGCCAAACAAACTGGTGAATTGGTTAATTTTTTAGAGATCTTAACATCACTAACCTTGTCACCCAAAGTCTCTTTGAAGAATGTAATTAAACCCTCAAACTCACTATTGGTGACATCTTTTTCTTCAGTTTTATCTTCACCCTTTTCTTCTTTTTCCTCTTTTTCTTTTTGTTTTTGATCCGCAGTTTTATCAATATCACTCAAATCAACATCACCACGATTAATTGACACAAACTCATAGGATTTATCCTTATTCTTATCCTTATAAGGCAATCCAACCGTCACCCAAAATTCATCAACTGCGTCTGTTAAAAACAATACCTCAACATCTTGTTTATTAAACATTTCAAGCTGTGGTGAAGACTTAATTTTTGCAACAGTTTCGCCACTTAAAAAATAAATCTTATCTTGCCCAACTTTTACTCCATCCAAATACTGCGCCAAAGAAATTAGTTTATCAGGCGATTTTGACGAATAAAATCTCGCAATATCTAAGATTTTTTCTCTAAAATCACTAGCTTCACAAAGCCCTTCTTTTAAAACAGCACCGAAGTTATTCCAGAATTTTAAGAATCCTTCTTCATCTTTGTCGGCTTTTTTCTTAAGCTCTCCCAAAACCTTATTGACAATCGATTTTCTAATCTTATCCAAAACCAAATTATGCTGCAAATTCTCCCTACTAATATTTAGTGGCAAATCATCACTATCAACAAGCCCACGCATAAATCTCAAACAAGCTGGGACCAAATTAAGCTCCTCAGAAATAAACACTTTTTTCACATAAAGCTTCACCGATGTCTTTCTATCAGGATGAAACAAGTCAAATGGCTTACTTTCTGGAATAAACAACAAATTCGTATAGCTCACAACACCTTCAACGCTATTATGAATAGTCATCCAAGGCTCCCCTGGAATATGCGAAATATTCTTAAAGAAATTCTGATATTGCTCCTTGGTAATCTCATTTTTCGGACGTTTCCAAAGTGCTGACGCCGAATTTAAAACCTCAACTTTTGCTCCCGCTTCAAGATTTTCAGGAATAAACTCAATCTTAAAGTTAATATGATCCGAATAAGTCTGTACCACATGCTTAATATGAAAGCGATCTAAAAATTCAGTAATATCATCTTTCAAATGCAAAATAATCTTCGTTCCGCGCTCAAAATCATCCTTATACTCCTCGATCTCGAAACTAGAAGTACCGGTCGAAACCCACTTATGAGCCGATTTTCCATCATATTTCCTTGAAATCACCTCAACCTTATTTGCCACCATAAAACTAGAATAAAACCCAACACCAAATTGACCAATCAACTCAACATCCTTCTTAGCATCGCCCGACAATCCCTTCACAAAATTCTCTGTCCCAGATCTAGCAATCGTACCAAGATTCTTTATCAAATCCTGCTTACTCATCCCAATCCCATTATCCGAGATCATTAATTTTTTATTGCTCTTGTCAGTCTTCAAAACAATCTTCAACTCCTCATCCTTACTCAAAATACCTTCCTTAGAAGCAGACAAATACCGCAACTTATCACACGCATCTGCCGCATTTGAAATCAATTCTCGCAAAGCAATGTCTTTATTAGTGTAAAGTGAATTGATCATCAAATTCAAAACCTTACCAACTTCTACGTCAAATTCGAATTTATTGTCTTTTTTATTTGTCATTTCACTAGTAATTTATTAAAAAAAATAAAACACAATAAACTACATAATAATCTCTTAAATAATTTCAACCAATTCACCAAATTTTCTTTCATTAATTTATCACCTTTACCTTTTAAAAAAATCATCATACTATTACCAATAAGAACTTATTAGCTTTATATCTTTCAAAGATTAGATAGACATGTCTAGACCAACAGGCGCATTAGAACAAAAAGACTGGTTTGCTCCAAGCTATAGACATGCCTGTAATGTTTATGAACAAAGCTCACCACCACCAATTGCTTCCCCTATTTTTCCAGTTGCACAAGGATATAATTTTCATCTAGCAGAAAATGAAGATAGATTCAAAAGACTTTTTCCTTTCCACCAAAAAATAAGAGGAGACGGAGCCTGTTATTTTAACTCCTGCATAACGGGAATCCTCAATCAATGCGTTGGTAATTCCGAACTATGGAAAACTGTTAGAAAAAATCTTATAGACAACGGGTTCATTAACATCGCTGAGGCAATAGGGGACGAAAATTCTACATTAACTCGCCAACATGTAAACAGCTTACTACAAGTAAAAGGAGACAACAACATAGTTAGACAATTAAGCGAAGCTGTACTACCGCCCCAACATCAATTATTCATAGAAAACAGACAAGGCCAAATCAGAGATATAAAAGATCAAATCAGGATCCTAAGCGCCGAGTTACAGAATCTACAAACTATAATAACAGACCCCGAAGACAAGAATATAAAAATCTTACAAACACAAATACAAAACCAACAAGCAGCAATTGTCAAAGCAGAAGAAGATATAAAACTCTATAGTACAGCAAAGCTCGCTAACACATATTTAGAATCAGATGTATTACCAATAATTAGCAATCTCTGTGGAATTCCTAGTGAAAATATAGTAACATTATCATCTGATATTTTTCCAATGCTAGATGACACTTCCTTGTCCAATCAAAACAAAATATATTTATGGAATCCAGGCGGAGGAGCGCACTTTGATCTATTATACAGTAATGCTGATACTGCCTTAGCTAAAGAAGCCGAACCCTTAATTAAACAAGCGCAAAAAAACATACCTCCTAACCCCTCCGATACAGAAATTGAAGAACTAAAAAAACTAGCCATAGCACAAATAGAACCCTATCTATCCGGACATATCACAAAGTTTAAACAACTATTAAAAGACATTTATCAAGATGGTAATAACCTCGATGCAGATAAATCGCGCCTAATTATCGAACTAATCGAGGAAGATAAAAAAATCAACACTCCTCCAGCTACAAGACACGATCTAAGATCAATAAATATAAACTCTGTAGAAAAACCTCTATCAACAGAAGATAAAATATCTATCGCTACTTTTGCCCTTAATAGCGCACTAAAAACAATAGCAGACAATGATGATCTAGAAAGAAGTGACGAAAGCGACTTTATACAATCTATTAAGATTTTCCTAGAACTCTCAAAAGATCCAGAAGTGAATCTAGAAAACCGAGGGTTTTTAATGCATGCAGCCCTTCGTGGCAAATCAAATTTTATAAAACCTATTTTTGACGCTGGAGAAGATTTCTCCAAAAAAGACACTATTTTTATGGAAAATACAGCCCTGATGTGGGCAGTGGCAAATGCTAATAATCAATTCGCTTATGATCTTCTATTATTCAGCGAAAAAGATCCTGCAGCCAATATAGCAATTAATTATGTTTCCACACATTACACCACCACCGCCCTCCACTTAGCAGCAGCAAAAGGTTATACCGACAAAGACTCAAATGGAAAAGATATCACAGTGGCAAACCATCTCCTAGTCGAAAAAATGATAAATCTGGGAGCTAATCCAAACATTCAATCCGAACATGGTACCCCCCTTGATATTGCAGTAGCTAGAAGAGATATAGAAATGATACAAGCAATTTGTAGCTCCAAACAAATACAACTCGAAACAATCATTAACGCCCAACAAGCCTTAAAACTCACCTATCAAGAAGCAACTAAGAAAATAACATCTGCTTCACAAATATGTAAATCAATAGATAAAAGATCTTTTGAAGACCAAAAAATCAAAGGCCAAATTCAAGAAATACTCGATCAAACAGCACAAAAAATTAAACCCCTTAACATTGAAGATATAAACAGCAACTCAAACAGGAAACCAACACCAACACAACATTTCATCAGAAAACTAGAAGCAAGATTAAAAACCTTAAAAGAAGGAGATTTATTTACCGTTGAGTTAGACATGGATGGATGTTTTTTAAATGGCCGAAGCCCCTACGGAATCGATTTGAAAAATCCAGTCAATAAAGAATTATTCGATGCTCTGAAATCAATCAAAGAGATCGCCGAAACAAAAAAAGCAATATTTCAAGTAAGTATATGCAGTACCGCTGGATTAAAAAAATTTATTGATCCAAACAATCCGTCCGCCGATACAACCGCAACAAGAAAAAAGATATTTAGTAAATTACACGAGCTAAATGCCGAAAAACAAATACATACTGACTCTACGGGTGCTAAAACAATCACAACAATTTATCATGATATCATTCAGACCTCCTATGATGGAATAGATCAGATAGTGACATTATGGCGAAAAGATAGTGACGATGCTACGAATATAGAATTTAAAAGAAACGAAGGCAATGTTCCAAACCTCTTTGACTCCTGGAATATCGATCTAAGAAAGAATGGTGAGTTATGTAAGATAAATGCTCTTGATTTCACGCTAAAATTAAGAATTGCAGCACAAGAAATAAAAAAACTAGAATCACACAAAACAAAACCGCTAAAACAAATTCAAAGAGAACTTATATCAGGCGTTATTCCCTGGAATAGCGACATTAACGACATAGTAACTTCGGTAGGTTCAGACGCAGCAAAAAACGAAACCGAGTCAAAAAATACGATTTTTGTAGATAATGATCCCCAATACCATGAAGATATTCAACCAACTTCTACTGCAACGGCTTTTAAAAGAAAAACACATTTGCAACACGTCATTAACCTATGCCCAAGGTCAACACTTGTAACACAAAAAGACACTCTAATGACCGCCGTCTCCTCAGAGGATATAAACAAAGAATTCTTTAAAGATGATAGCGATACAAAAGAATCTTCGGAGAGTATAAAAGCATATAAAAAACATACACAAAGTATTAAATATAAAGGTTGCAACCAATTTTATCATCCACATACCCGAATAAAAAAATCCTTTCCCCCAAACTCAACTATAGGATTTGCAAACAGAATTACACTAAACAAAGAATTACAAACATTACTAACGAATATTAGAAAAAAAACAGCA
>JADHOZ010000081.1 GCA_016778745.1 Rickettsiales bacterium | reverse complement strand
CCTCTTGAAGATGTTGCATTGCCGCCATTATTTGCGCTACTACCACCACCTCCAGCTCTAACAGTTGAGCCAGATCTATATGCGTTACCACCATTTTGAGTTCCACTTCCGCCAGATTCAGAAAAACCATTAGTACGGGCTGCCCCTCCACCAGCAGGGGCTCCTGAATTAGTTGGTGCACCGCTTCCAGATGAACCTTTGCCACCACCTTTTGCAACATAAACATCAACTGAATTAATACTAATTTTTGAAGTGCCACCATTACTATTGCCACCGCCATGAGAGCCAACTGTTATTTGAATTGTACCAGGTTCACTAAAGGTTTGTGAGCTACTATACAACACTTGTCCACCACCGCCGCCACCAGCAACAATTCCAACTCCACTTCCATTTCCGCCACCACCACCGCCACCAACAACTAAAACTCTAACATCATTTGAGGTACCAGTGCAAGATAAGTTAGTTGTGCCGGCAGATGTAAAAGTGTGTATTCTTCGGCCACTCACTACTGAACCACCAGAACATATTAATTTACTAACTGTGCATGAGCCGCTAACGATCACTGGGTTTGCGCCATCATTACATGTGTAGTTTATAGTGCCATCATAGTCGCCAGAGCAAGAGATGGATTGTGTTGAACTAGTATGTGAAACAGTGGTGCCATCGACTATTCCAGTAACACCGCTAAAGGTACAATCTTGATAACACGCTCCTGAATCTAGAGTAGGTGTTCCATCGAGGCAACTAATATTAACGGATCCCGAATATCCTAAATCACAATTAAATATATTACTATCACCACTATTTATTGCATTAGCAGTGAACCCAGCACTGAGAGATTCGATTGAAGATACGCTACATTGGGCTAAACAATTACCGCCATCATCATAGAAATTATTAGCATTGTCACATTGGTCGCAATTAGAACCAATATAGCCAGTAATACAAGAGCAAGCATCATTAGTTAACACACCATCGTTGCAATTATAATTAATGGTTGAAATAGAAAAATTACCGCCAGCGTCACAGTCTAATGTTCCAGATCCATGAGAAACATCACTATTGTCAGTTGCACCCGGTATTGATACAGAACAAGATTGATTACACTGACCTGAATTTATTGAAGGATTACTGGCGCTACAACTAATTTCAACACTTCCGCTATATCCGCCTTCACAGTTAATGGTTAATGATTGACCATCATCAATTTCTACCCCAACAATTCCATCTGTTAAAGCTTCGACTGAGGCGGGAGTACAATTTTGCGAACAAGTAGAACCAATTAGACTATATCCCAATGAACTATTACAGCTACAACTACCAGTGGGTGTAAGATTTCCATCCTCGCAATCATAGCTTATCGTTCCCGAATTAAATCCAGATGAAGTATCGCAATCTAAAACTCCAGATCCAGCATTTACTGAGGTTTCAACAATTCCAGTTAAGTTAACGCTACATCCCGCTATACATTTAGAATCAACGATTTCACCAATCAAGCACTCACCGTGAGTAGTGGTAATATTCCACTTAGTTGCTAAATAATTTTCTATTTTGTGACGTTGATGTTTTGATAATTCTTTGGAATAAATAATAATTTCTCCGAGTCGACCATTAAAGTTCTTACCGATCCCAATATTCCCAATTGAATGAAGACTACTAGTATCCTCATCTTGAGAAACTAATAGGCCATTTTCATAAATTTTATTACCGCGATGTTGGCTGTGAATAAAACTAAAAATTTTAAGTGGGCTAATTGAGGGTTTGTAAAATTCATTCACTCTTCCATTGTCATCGAAATAGGATTTATTGTTTGATGTATTTTTTTTCTCTCCACCGCGACTAAAAACTATTGCGCCACTATTATTAAATCCTAGGGCGATTTTTTTATTATTGTCACTTGTTGCGGTACTATATTCACCAATAAAAAAGTTATTAGGACAATTATTAATATTTAAAGTTGAATCGCAGCTAGCGCTATTTTGAGTTGCGGCCACCACAAATACTGCATAATCAGTATTGTCAAAAAAACTACCATCAATCACAAAATAACCTTGACGCGCAAATTGCATTAATGTTTTTTGGTCTGCACCTTTTACTAATGTGGGTGGTGTCACATTTTCAACCGCTGATGCATTTATTTTAATAACGGAGGGTGACTTATCATACCAACTATTAATGCCTCCGCCTATCTCATATTCATTTTCATCAAAACTTTCCCTTGTGGTGCTTTCATACCATAGTTCCAATTTTTCGATACTTGTTACCGTGGAGTTTGTAGTTATTGCGCTAGAAAATAACTCGCCAGCTTTATTCATGATTGATGATGATGAGGCAATTGCTGCAATAAACACCGAAACAACGACCACCACTATTGATAGTTCTAGTAGGGAAAATCCTCTTTTTTTACGGTAATTATTATTTCTCTTGGACATGAAAAACTAGATTAATCAAATAACACAACGAATAAATCTTGAGTTTTGTAAAAGAAATTTATTTAATCAATCAATTATCACTAATTTTTCAAAGAAAACTGACAATTTTTCAAAATGACTGCTCATAATTTTAACGACACCATAATAAGAGCCTACGACATACGCGGAATTTACCAAGAAACTCTATTTGATGATGATGCTTATTTCGTTGGCAAATCATTTGCTACTTTCCTCAAAGGCCAAAATCAAAATAGTATTGCCGTAGCATGCGATGGCAGAATAAGCTCTCCATCACTAAAGTCCCAATTAATAAAAGGTTTAGTGGCGTCTGGAATTAACGTCATTGATGTAGGTTTAGGTCCAACCCCGATGCTTTATTTTAGTGTGTATCATTTGAATTTGGATGCGGGGATTATGGTTACAGGATCTCACAATCCGAAAAATCATAATGGTTTTAAAATGATGTTAAAATCACGTCCATTTTTTGGTGATGACATTAAACATTTAGCAGATATTGCTGCCAAGGGTGATTTTGTAGAAGGTCAGGGTAGTGTAGCCAAGCAAGATATTAAAGAAGAATACGTATCACGATTAATTCAAGATTTATCAATTAATAAAGAACTAAATATCGCTTGGGACGCAGGAAATGGCGCTGCTGGTGAAATTATGCAAGAGCTAATAAAGCAAATTCCAGGAAATCACGAGCAATTATTTGCTGATATTGATGGCACTTTTCCAAATCATCACCCAGATCCGACAGTACCCAAAAATCTTGAAGACATTATTAAAGTAGTGAGAGAGAAAAAGTGTGATCTAGGAATTGCCTTTGACGGTGACGGAGATCGTATTGGCGTTGTTGACGATGAAGGTGAAATAATTTGGGGCGACCAGCTAATGGTTTTCTACGCCAAAGAAGTGTTAAAAACTAATCCAGGAGCAGTGGTAATTGCTGACGTAAAAGCCTCAAAAGTCTTTTTTGATGAGGTGATAAAAGCTGGTGGTAAGGCTGTAATGGGGAAAACTGGCCACTCTTTAATTAAATCAAAAATGAAAGAAACCGGCGCAAAAATTGCTGGTGAAATGTCTGGCCACATATTTTTCGCTGACAAATATTACGGGTTTGATGATGCACTCTACGCTGCAATTAGAATCATTAATATTGTAAGCAACTTAGACACAAAATTATCTGACTTAAGAAAAACGCTACCTCAAACGTGTTCAACCCCAGAAATTAGAATTGACGTTGCAGAAGAAAATAAATTTCAAATCGTTGAAGACCTAAAAGAAAAATTAAAAGAAAAGCAAATAGATTTCAGCGATGTTGACGGCATCAGAGCTGATTCCGATTTGGGCTGGTGGCTTTTAAGGGCGTCAAATACCCAAAGTTGTTTGGTTGCTAGATGTGAAGCGAATTCGGTTGAGAATTTAGAAAAATTAAAGGAAATATTAACAAACAACCTCGAGTCCTTGGGGGTTAACATCAATCTCTAAAACTATTGTGACCACTTTAAGATCTAATCCGACCTGGTCAAAATTGACATGGAAATGAAAATAATAGCGTTAAGCGGGGCAATTGCTTCAGGAAAAAATTTTATTGCTGATATTTTATCAAAAAAACTTAACGCACCTATTTTTGATGCTGACAAGGAAGTTCATGAAATTTACGAAAATAACCCAAATATTATTGAGAAAATAAAGTCACTTTTTCCAGATTCCTACAAAGATGGAAAGATAGACCGCGGACATGTAAGTAAATTAATTTTCAAAAATCCACAAAAACTACAAGCCCTAGAAGCAATTATTCACCCCCAGGTTAGAAAAAACTACCAACTATTCTTAAAACAAGCCAAAAAAGACAATGCCAAATTTGTAATATTAAATGTCCCATTATTACTAGAAAAATCTGGATATGACTATGACTATCTAGTAGCAATAATCATTTATCCATCGATCCAAAAACGTCGTTTTATTGCACGAGCCAAAAAAAGAGGGCAGGTTGATCAAAAGTTCCTAGATAAAAAATTCGCCGAAATAAAAGAAAGACAGCTTGATAATAAAAGCAGAAAAGAAAAAGCTAACTTCGTTGTGAACACCAGCTTTTCAAAAGACCAAACAATTCTCCAAGTTAACAATATCATTAAAAATCTTTAAGGCGTGGAATGCGAAAGGGGTTGCAAACCACTTCCTGCCACCACTTTCTAATACCAAGTTGCGATCTAAACATGAGTTTTGTTTACATCGCCACTTGGTATAACGCTACATCTGAGAGCATGGCTGGACAAAAAAAAGGGGGTTCGCCTCCTATCCACATGTTCATTTTTGTCAATTTTTGAAATTTGAACATAGTGTTCAAATTTCAAAATCACACAGCAAAAAATATCTTCGAAAGCACGGTATTTGTAGTTAAATAAGGAAAATTACTCGGCGATTATTTTATCAAAATTTGGCCTTTTGTAATCATCTGGCCTGTGAACGGCACCTTTTTTTCCGCAGGAAAAAGTCACCAACAATAGAGAGATTAAAAAGATCCTCATAATTGTAAAAATTTCTCAGCTTTTTCAATTTGTTCTTGCACTCTAACTTTTGCAGTTCCGCCAAACGAAATTCTACTATTCACAGAATTTTCAACGGACAATACTTTCAAAATTGTACTAGTAATTCTCGGTTCAATTTTTTGCATTTCTTCTAGCGACAACTCATCGAGTTCGACTCCTTTTTCTTCAGCCATCTTAACAATCGAGCCACTAATATGATGACTTTGTCTAAAAGGAAT
>JADHOZ010000013.1 GCA_016778745.1 Rickettsiales bacterium | reverse complement strand
CGGGTTTAAAATCTAAATTTTTGATGTGATTTTTAACGCTATTTACTAAAGATTCTATGTAAAGTTTATGGTCGGGATATTGACCAATTATTCTTATTTCTGGTTGCCATCTAATTTTTTTAAGTACTCGGTATATTTCGTCACAAATTGTTGCGGTTGTCGCTGAACAATATTGTGGATAAAGGGGCAGGAATATCATTTTCGTGCAGCCTTTTTTAATTAATGCATGAATTTTCGATTCAATTGACGGATTGCCGTAGCGCATAGCGTAGTCAACTATCAAATCTGGATGTTTTTTACTGACTAACGCCTGAAGCTTTTTGGCACTTGATTTAGTGTAATATTTTAAAGGCGATTCGTTGGAATCTTTCATCCATATTTCTTTATATTTTTTGCCAGTTGCAAAAGGGCGAAGTGGTAAAATAAATAAATTTAGGATTAATTTCCAAATAATAGGATTTACTTCGATGACTCTTCTATCGGATAAAAATTCTTTTAAATATTTTCTGATAGAAAAATAATCATACCCATCTGGCGTTCCTAAATTTAGAATCAAAACGCCGGTTTTATTTTCAATTTTTGGATGATTATCTGGTAGATTGCTTTTATTCATTATGTTTGTGTTTTTTGTTATTATCTTGCAGCATTTCGATTTTATTACCAAATGGATCGTCAATATAAATTGAGGCAGTACCGTCTCTGTGAGGAGTCAGTGTGCCGTATTTTGTTGCATCATCAGTTTCGAAGGCTATGTGAGGTGGGTGTTGATTTGGTAGCACTAGAGCAAGATTAATATTTGCAAACTCTAAAAATGCCCAGCTTTCATCTTGGTATAAAATGTTAGTTTTAAAATTATCGACGTACCAATCTACACCCTCAGATATATTTGGTACTTGAATTGCAATATGATGAATTTTGTCCATGTCTAAGATTTATATTAAAATTTATAACCCTTGTTAACAGTGCTTAATATCAGCTTATTAATAAAGTAGAAATTTGGGTTTGTAAAGTGGTGATTTTTTTAACATTAATTTATTTGCTTTGTTATGTGATATAGTTTGTGATGATAGTGATGGGATAATTTTAAATAGTAAAAATATGCATATCTCAATTTTTGATCTTTTTAAAGTAGGCATTGGTCCTTCAAGTTCTCATACTGTTGGTCCCATGAGAGCGGCGGCGAAGTTTCTTGTTTTATTTCAGGAGCAATATGCTCTTGAAAAAATAGTGCGAATCAAGGTGGGTCTTTATGGGTCTCTTGCTTTGACTGGAATTGGTCATGGTAGTGATAAGGCGGTTATTTGGGGATTTTGTGGTTATCAACCAGATAAAATTGATGTTGATAAGGCTGAGGTTATTTTTGAAAAAATAAAAGAAAGTTCTGAGTTATTGTTGTTGAATAAACATAACATTAGGTTTGATTATAAAAAAGATTTACAACTTATTGGTAAAAAATTGCCCCAACATGCAAATGGTATGCAATTTAGTGCTTTTGATGAGAGTGATAATCTTTTATTTAGTAAAAAGTTTTTTTCGGTTGGGGGTGGGTTTTTTTTATCGGAAGATGAAATGTTTAAGGGCGAGGGGCGAGATCCTAAAAAGGTTACATATCAATTCACTACGGCAGACGCCTTATTGCAGCTATGTAAGGAAAATGATCTGACCATATCGCAAATTATTGCTGCAAATGAAGCGTTTTTTCATAGCGAGAAAGAAATTGATGAAAAAATTGAGGCAATTTGGCAGGTAATGAAAGATTGCGTTGAAAAAGGTTGTAACACTGAAGGAATATTACCGGGTGGACTTAGTGTTAGTAGGCGTGCACCATCTATTGCGCAGAAATTGAAGTTACGCAATTATTCGCCGCAGCAGGTGTTTGATTGGGTGAGTCTTTATGCTTTGGCGGTTAATGAAGAAAATGCTGCGGGCGGTAGAGTTGTGACCGCTCCGACAAATGGTGCGGCAGGTGTTGTGCCTGCGGTTTTGCATTATTTTGAAAAATATGAGCGAAGATTAACGATCGCAGATTTAAAGGATTTTTTCTTTACGGCTGGTGCGATTGGGTTTTTATATAAGGAAAATGCCTCAATTGCTGGTGCTGAAATGGGCTGTCAAGGCGAAGTTGGTGTTGCTTGTTCAATGGCTGCAGCTGGATTAGCGGCGCTAAAAAAATGCACGCCACAGCAAGTTGAAGTTGCTGCTGAAATTGGCATGGAACATAATCTTGGTCTGACATGTGATCCGGTAAAAGGTTTGGTGCAAATTCCTTGTATTGAACGAAACACAATGGGTGCGATCAAAGCAATTAATGCGGCTAGGTTGGCTTATAATAATGAAGGAACGCAAAAAGTATCGCTTGATAAGGTTATTAAAACAATGCGCCAAGTTGGCGAAGATATGAAGTCGCGATATAAAGAAACATCAAAAGGTGGGCTGGCGATTAATGTGGTGGAATGTTAAAGAAGTCTTAGGCTAGTTTTTAAAGGTATAAATGTCAGGACGGAGTTGCAAACACCGTCCTGCTAGGGTTTTTAGATATTCATTTTGGTACAATACATGACTCAAATTTCAGATTTTTGTTTAATTGCTATTTGTTATTTTTGTATTAAAAGGGGAATGTTTTTTAGAGCAATAAGGAGTTTTTATGAAAGTAGCAGTTATTGGATCGGGAATATCAGGTCTTGCTAGCGCTTGGTTGTTGCAAGGCAAATATGAGGTCACTTTATTTGAAAAAAATGACTATTTTGGTGGTCATTCTAACACAGCTTCAATTGAGTATGATGGTAAAAAAATTGATGTTGATACCGGATTCATTGTATTTAACTTTAAAACTTATCCAAATTTAAAGGCATTTTTTGAATTGCTTAATGTTGAGATTGACAAAAGTGATATGTCTTTTGGAATAAGAGATTTTGATAGTGGGTTGGAATATAGTGGCAATAATTTATTTAGCTTGTTTGCGCAAAAAAGAAATTTGGTTAACCCAAAATTCTTTCGTATGCTTAAAGATATTATGCGCTTTAATAAGAGTGCGATTTCGTTGATTGAAAATGGTGGTGACGTTGAAGGCAAAACCTTAGCTGATTTTATTGATGAATTAAAATTGGGTGATTATTTTAAAAATTATTATTTATTTCCAATGGCTGGGGCGATTTGGAGCTGTCCCATTGAGTTGATTAAACATTACCCGGCTAAAACATTTTTGCAGTTTTTTTATAATCATGGTTTATTAACAGTTATTAATCAGCCACAATGGTACACGGTTCGTGGTGGGTCAAAACAATATGTGCAAAAGATTATTTCGGCTTTGGATAATGTGAAATGTGGCTGCAATATTGTCAGTTCACATCAGGTTGGTAAAAAAATAGTTTTACGTGATAATGAAGGACAAGATTATGAGTTTGATCATGTGGTTTTTGCGTCACACGCTAATCAAACATGTAATATTATTTCTGATAAAACGGATGATGAAAAAGCAATTTTGGCGCAAATTAACTATTCAAACAATCTTGCCGTGTTGCATAAAGATAAAAAGCAAATGCCCAAAAATAAGAAGGCTTGGGCGAGTTGGGTTTATTTGTCAAAGCAGCAAGAAAATAAAGTTTCACTTAGTTACTGGATGAATAATTTGCAAAATATTGATGCCAATAAAGAGCTTTTTGTGACGCTAAATCCGATTGAAGATATTGCCAAGGAAGATGTTTTTGCTAGCTACCATTACGCACATCCAATTTTTGATGAGGCAGCGATTAGGGCGCAAGATAATTTAGAGACAATTCAAGGCAAACGAAATATGTGGTTTTGCGGTGCCTGGACAAAATATGGTTTTCATGAAGATGGTCTCAATTCAGCTATTTCAGTGGCCAAAAAGTTGGGGGTGATCGCGCCATGGATCAAATAAGCAAAAAGCTATTTTTGATTAAAAGACCATTTTTGATTAAGGGCGACATTTATCATGCTCGTCATTTTCCAAAGCAAAATTCTTTTAATTACAAGAGTATTTATTTTTCAGTTCCTTTGGCCAAAATTTCTAATTTGAAGAGAAGGTTTTTTGGGGTGGATCGTTTTAATTTACTGAGCTTTTTTAATAAGGATCATGGTGATAAAAAATCAAAAAATTTACGTGTGTGGATTGATGATATTTTAGCGAAATATGATATTAAAGCCGATGAAATTGTTTTGGTGAGCCATCCAAGATTTTTGGGATATGTGTTTAATCCGGTTAGCTTTTGGCTTTGTTTTGAGGGTGAAAAGTTAATAGCAGTGTTAAGTGAGGTTAATAATACTTGTGGTCAACGTCACAATTATTTATGTTTTAAAGACGAAAAAACAGAAATAAGGGCAAATGAGTGGATTGAAAGTAAAAAAGAATTTTACGTTTCACCCTTTATGGAAATAGAAGGAAATTACAAATTTCGCTTTGAGTTGCTTGAAAATGGCGTGAATTTTTTTATTAATTATGTAGTGGATGGGCAATTGAAATTAGCAACTTCTCTGAAATGTCATTTTTCTGAATTTAATAACTTCAATATTTTAAAGGCGGTTGTGCGTTATCCATTTTTTACATTTAAAACAGTTTTCTTGATTCATTATCAGGCATTGAAATTGTACTTAAAGAAAATTACATTTTATAAATGTCCGCCGAAATTGAAAAATAATTTAACAATAAGTAGTGATGGAAAATAAGATTTTAAAATATTTAGACAAAATCAAAAATGGTTATTTAGTTATTAAAACACCATGCGGAAATGAAATTGATGTGGGGGATAAAAAAAGTGCGTTTAGGGCAAATATTCAAATCAATAGCTGGGACCTTGTTGATTTGGTCTTAACAAAGGGTGACATTGGTTTTGGCGAGGCTTACATTAAAGGAATGTTCACAACGACCAAAATTGACGATTTGTTATTATTTATTTTGAAGAATCAAAAAGAGTTGGAGCCTTTATTTCACAGCAATATTTTTTATTCGATCTTTTTTATTATTAAGAATTTATTTAAAAAAAATTCACTTAAAGGCAGTCAGAAAAATATCGAGTTTCATTACGACTTAGGCAATGATTTTTATTCGTTGTGGTTAGATGAAACGATGAGCTATTCGTCTGGCGTGTTTGAGGAAGGTTCGAGTTTAAAAGAATCACAAATTAATAAATATCAACGTATTTTAGAGCATTTAAATAAAGGCAAGAAAATCCTAGAAATTGGTTGTGGTTGGGGTGGGTTTATTAATGAGGCTAGTAAAAAAGGCTTTGAAGTAAAGGGCTTAACCTTATCAAAAGAGCAAAAAGCATGGGCGGATAAATTAATCAAAGACAAAAAAATTAAATCAAAAACAGCTTTGCAAGATTACCGAAATGAAGAAGAGTGCTTCGACAATATTGTCTCAATTGAAATGTTTGAAGCGGTTGGCAAAGAATATTGGAATGATTATTTCTTAAAAATTCAGCAATGTTTGAAAAAACAAGGGCGCGCAGTTATTCAAACTATTGTGATTGGAGATGAATTTTACGCAAAATATTTAAAAACGTCAGACTATATTAGAGAATATATTTTCCCTGGTGGTTTGTTGCCGTGCCCGCGCGTATTTAAAGAATTAGCGAAAAAATATTCTTTAAAAGTTGTTGACGAATTTGCTTTTGGTGATTCATATCGTCAAACATTGCTAATATGGCTAGAGAAATTTAATGAAAAAAAAGCAGCAGTTTTACAACTTGGATATGATGAGGAATTTATTAGAAGGTGGCAGTTTTATTTAGCTTACTGTGCCGCGAGTTTTGCATCTAAAAGAACAAACGTTGTTCAATATGTTTTGGAACATGATTAGGATTTTGCTTATTTTGACATTGCTATTTTCAAATCAGGCTTTTGCCAAAGTTGTGGCTGGTGATTATGGTTACAAGAGTTGTAATAGTCACAGATTTACCTTTTTGTTGTTAAAAGTTTATGATTCTTATTTATGTTTTAATAGTTCTGAATTTTTGGCACCGGGTGAGATTTTTAAAAGTGATTTTTCATTGATTATTGATTATGATATGAATTTTGGTAAAGAGGAACTAGCAAAATCATCAATTGAAGAAATTAATAAGCATTATGATGTAAATAAGCGGGTGCAAGAAAAATATTTTACAGAGCTGATGATGATTTTCCCTAATGTGAAGTCGGGTGATATTATTGAAGCACGTTATTTTAAAGAAGGCAGAGTTGAATTTTATCACAATACAAAATTTAATGGCGTAATTAACGAAAAGAAATTTGCAAGAATGTTTTTAGATATTTGGTTACATGAAAATAATGACTATCAAGGTATGATCGAGGATTTATATGGCAACGTTAAATAATAACAGTCTTATTTCATATTCTTTATTAGCATTTTGTTTGTCATTTATTGGTCTACCAATTTATATTTACTTGCCGAATTATTACGCCAATAATTTTGGCATTTCCTTGCAGTCAATGGCATTTATTTTGCTAATGACAAGGCTCTTTGATACTATTCAAGATCCCGTCTTTGGTGTTTTGAGTGATCGTTTTGCTTATCTAAGAAAAAAGATTGTTTGTTATTTGTCACCATTTTTGGGCTTGTCATTTCTGTTTTTATTTTACCCAATTAGTGGTTTTGATGTTGCAATGTGGTTAGTGATATTATTGATTGTAACCTATAGTTTATTTAGCCTTATTTATATTAATTACCAGTCATTGGCGGTTTCATTTAGTGATGATTATCACGAGAAAACACGTATCATTTCCTATCGTGAATTTGGTTTTATTTTTGGTATTATTTTTGCAGCATCAGCGCCAGCTTTATTGTTTCGTTATTTTAGTGAGGTGCAGTCCTTTTTATTTATTGGTTTGATTTACGCGTTTTTAATTAGTGTTTTTGCTCTTATTTTTTATTATTTTGCACCACAGGTTCATTACGCTAAAAAAACTAATTCTTCATCATTTTGGTTAATATTTAGGCAGCCATTACTGCGTAAATATTTTGTTGTATTTTTATTTAATGCTATTTCATCAGCTATTCCAGCAGCTTTAATATTGTTTTTTGTTGAAGAAATTATTGGTCGAAAAAACATGGCTGGCGCATTTTTGTTACTTTATTTTGTGGGGCTACTATTTGGTGTTGTGTTATGGACCAAGGTTTCTAAAGTCTTGAATGATAAAGTGAAAACATTTGTAATTTCGATTCTGTCAACTTCTGTCATTTTTGTGTGGTGTTATTTTTTGGGGGAGGGTGATGTTTTCTTTTATGGTCTGATTTGCATCCTAGCAGGTGTTGGTTTTGGTGGTGATTTTGCTTTGGCTTATTCAATCTTAACCGATATTATTCAAAAACATAAATTGCAAAATTTTGAAAGTGCTATTTTTGGGGTCACAAATTTTATTATCAAAATTTCTCTGACGCTTTCTTCGGCTATTTTGATTTATTTTATTGGTTTTTTTGAAGGGCAAGAAGATGTGAAGAAAGAATTTATTTCTTTTTCCTATGCAATACTTCCGGTGATCTTTAGGATCTTGGCAGCGGCATTTTTATTTAACAATTTTAAAAAATTATGATTAAAAAAATATTTATTACTTCAACCTCAATTTTATTTTTAGCTATGTCTTTATGTTCATGTTCAAATATTGCGCCAAAAAATTATCAAAATAATGAACCTAAATTAGATATTAGGAGCTATTTAAATGGCAAAATCAAAGCGTGGGGAATGTTGGAGGATCGAAAAGGTCGTGTGACTAGACGTTTTATTGTTGATATGGAAGGTAAGTGGAAGGGCAATGAAGGCGTGCTAGAAGAATATTTTACCTTCGATGATGGCGAAAAAAGTAAACGAATTTGGACCATTACATTTAGTGATGACCATAATTTTGAAGCCAGTGCTGCTGACGTAGTTGGTAAAGCCAAAGGTTCGCAATATGGTAATGCCATGCAAATGAAATATGTTTTGGACTTAGAAGTCGATAAAGAAAAAGGGACTCGATATAATGTATCTTTAGATGATTGGATGTATTTGTTAGAAGATGATATTTTAGTCAATAAATCTACCATCAAGAAATTTGGTATTACTTTTGGCAAATTAACAATCTTTTTTCAAAAGCAGTAAATGAGTCAATATCAAAATCAAAATATTGTCGTTATTGGTGCTAGCTTTGGTATTGGCGAGGAATTATGTCGCCAACTTGCTAAAGCTGGTGCTAATTTAGCAATTTGCGCAAGGTCAAAAGATAAAATCGAGAAGCTAAGCGAGGAATTGCTAGGTAATCATATGGCGCTTGCTTGTGATGTATCTAAGCGATCTGACGTGCAAAAACTTAGGAATAGTATTTTTGGAGCATGGCAAAAAATCGATAAAGTCATATTTTGCGTTGGTATTTATCAGCCAATGAATGTTGAAAATTTTGACTTAACAAAATCAAAAGAGATCTTGGATGTGAATTTTTCGTCTTTTTTAAATGTATTAGATGAATTTTTAGATGATTTTAAGTCAAAAAATATTTCACATTTGGCGGTAATTTCAAGTGTTGCTGGATATTTTGGCATGCCAAACTCGCTTGTCTATGGCGCGTCAAAGGCTGCTTTAATTAATTTAACAGAAAGTTTATTTTACGAGTTGCGACAATATCACACTAAGGTGCAACTTATTAATCCGGGATTTGTTAAAACCAGACTGACTGATCAAAATAATTTTAAGATGCCTGGTATTATTTCAACTGATAAAGCAGCAAAAACGATTATTAAAAAACTTTGTTCTCGCCAATTTGAGATTAAGTTTCCAGCTATTTTTACTGGCGTTATGCGCTTTATGTTTTTTCTTCCTTACAAAATCAGATTTTTATTATTCAAAAATGTCAAATGATCTAAATATTGTTGTTATTGGCGCAAGTGGTGCTTTGGGTTTTGAATTTGTAAAGCAATTTGGCGGCGATAAAAATGTTAAAAATGTTTTCGCTTTTTCAAGGTCGAAAATTGCATTTGATAATGACAAAATTATAGCAGATTTTATTGATATTGAAGATGAAAAATCGATTCAAGAAGCTGCGCAAAAATGTCCCAATAAAATTGACTTAGTTATTGTTGCGACAGGAATTTTGCATGACGAAAAGTTAATGCCGGAAAAGTCACTTCGCGATCTAAATAAAGAGAAATTTGAAAAATTATTTAGCGTTAACACAATAGGTCCAGCGCTTATTGCCAAATATTTTTTAGCAAAATTAAATAAAGAACAAAAATCAGTTTTTGCCGCTATTAGTGCCAGAGTAGGTAGTATTTCTGATAATCATTTGGGCGGTTGGTATGCTTACCGCGCATCAAAAACGGCTCTAAATATGGTTCTTAAAAATGCTGCAATTGAAACAGCAAGATCCAATAAAAAAGCTATTATTTTAGGTCTTCATCCAGGTACGGTTGATAGTAAATTATCAAAACCATTTCAAAGTGCTGTTAAGGCAGATAAATTATTTAGCCCACAATATTCAGTTGAAAAAATGCGTGAAGTACTAGAAAAATCAACTATTTCTGATTCAGGATCAGTGATTGATTTTAATAATATCAAAATAGAATGTTAAAATTTACTTGCTAGATCAATCCCGCTGAGGAAAGCGCTTTCAACTCGTCCTGATATTAGCCAATCTCCACATATTCCAAGATTTAGATTTGGGTCAAATAGTGACTTCTCTCCTTCTTGTTTTTTGATGTTAGCATATCTCCATCGGTGTAAAATTTGATGCACTAGCTTATCGGTATCAAAGTCTATTATGTTTTTTAACTCTTTTATGAGTATTTGTTTTAATTCTTCGGGATCATTTTCTAAATTTTCTTCGGCCCATTTATTGCTAGAATTAATGACTAAAGAGAAGTAATCGGGTCTATCTGGTTTAGAGCTGTTGATTGAAATCCAACTAATGATTGATTCTTTCACTAAAGCGGCGTCAAAATCAAGTTTTAATTGCTCGCTAAAACCTAACATTAGAGCAAAACAACCAATCATTTTAGTATTTTCAATGCGTGTGTAGTGTTGAAAATTTCGGGGTACTAAATTAAGTGCTTGGTGCGATGGAATTGCTAGAATGAGATAATCATAATTATCAAAAATATCATTATTAGCGCTTTTAAGAGACCATGCGTGGTTTTGGTAGTTAATTTTTGTTATTTCGGTACTTAATCTTATATTGAGATCGATGGCTAAATATTTACATAAGCTATTCATGTGAGGCGTTGCAACGTAATGAGATTTAGTGGTATTAAAATCCCAACTTCTGGTGATCTGATTTTTAGTTATTTCAGCAAAACGACAATGCCATTCATCAATGATATTATTGGACTTTGCTTCGTGGCAAAATGCTTTAAATTCTTTACTTTTGGCAGTAAAAAATTGCGTTCCATGATCAAAGTAATAATCATCAATGCGTCTTGTTGACATTCTTCCGCTTACACCTCGGGATTTGTCAAATATTTCGACATCATAATCCCTAGATAATTTTTTAGCAGCGCATAAACCGGATAGTCCAGCACCAATAATAGCAATTTTTTTCTTCATTTTAAATAGGTTGGAGCGATTTTTCGGTAATTTCCTAATTGATTAATTAATATATCAATATTGTTATGGTTATTTTGTGAAATATTGTCATATTTTAGCAATTCTACTTGATCTGATGTCAGGAGAAAGATCCGCAATAAATTTAGAAATTTTGCCTGAATTTTTGCAGCAAAAAAAGGTATTGGTAATAATAATCTTTTTTTATGTGTAGTTTTTAAGATAAATTCTAATAGCTCTTTGAAGCTTGATACTAGTGGTCCGTAGCTTTCAAAAATTTGATTTTGATATCTTTGCGGATTGTTAATTAATTCTAATATGGCTTGGTTTAAATCTGCAACATAAACGGGTGCAAATTTAGTTTTGCCACCGCCAATTGCTGGTAAAAATGGTGATATTTTTGCCATATTAGCAAATTGATTAAAAAAATTATCCTTTGCGCCAAATACAATGCTTGGTTTGATAATATTATAATTTTTGCAGTTTGATATTATTGCCTTTTCGCCATCTAATTTTGTTTTAGCGTAAAGAGACGTAGCGCTAGAATTTTCAATGCCAAGTGCCGAAATATGAATTAAATGTTGTGATTTTGAAATTGTCTGGGTTAGTAATTTAGGAAAATCATGGTGGAACTTTTTAAAATCACCTTTTTTGCTTTCAAATAATTTGCCAATTAGATTAATAATTACGTCATAATTTTTGCTTAAATCTTCAAGCTCTTCTTTATTAAAAATATCAATATTCTTAATCTCTAGATTTTTATTCTCGCCAAAAATTTTTTTTGCTTTGTCAGTATCTCTACACACAATACAGACGTTATTTTTTTCTTTAAGCAAAAGGGTTGTTAGGTCTGATCCAATAAAACCTGAACCACCAAATATTAGAATTTTTTTACTCATAATTACCGAAGCTTTGTTGACTATTTTTAGGCTATCTTTATACACTTATCTTGTCTTGCAACACAAATTATGTAGAAATTATGAAAAAAGCAATTTGTTGGTTTAGAAATGATTTACGTCTTGGTGATAATGAGGCTCTCAATTATGCGGTAAAACAAAATTGTGAGATTTTGTTTTTATATGTTTTAGATGAATCTCAAGAAATTGGTGCTGCGTCAAAGTGGTTTTTGCATAAAGCGCTCGAGTCTTTAAGTGCGGATTTGAAAAAAAGATATGGCGCAACTTTGGTGGTTAAAAAAGGAAATCCACAAGATATTTTGCAAAATTTATGTCAAAAATATCAAATAGATGCAATTTTTTACAATAGGGTTTATGAGCCAGATGTCATGAAGAGAGATAGTAACATTAAGAGTGATTTTAAAAATCAAGGCCTTGAAGTTAAGAGTTTTAATGCGTCATTATTATTTGAACCATTTGACATTAAAAATCAATCGGGTGAATATTTCAAAGTCTTTACGCCATTTTGGAAGGCTTGTTTGACAAAAATTTCTGATTTGTCTCCAACCTGTCCTCGTCCGGAAAAGTTGCAGCTTTTAGCGGTCAATGAGGCGCCGGATGATCTGACATTATTGCCAACGCAACCTAATTGGGCTAGTGGCTGGGATAAGATTTATGATGTGAATGAAGAATCTGTTCATAATGTGGTACAGAAATTTTTGGATAATCGTGTTAATAATTACAAAGAAGATCGGAATTTTCCCGGAGTTGATGCAACGAGCAAAATGTCGCCTTATTTACATTTTGGTCTTATTTCTCCAAAGCAAATTTATGTTAAGTCTTTGATTTGTGAACCAAATAAAGGCCTCGATTGTTTTTTAAGTGAAATTGGTTGGCGGGAATTTTCTTATCATTTGCTTTATCATTTTCCAGAATTATCAGAGAAGAATTTTAAGGAAAAATTTGACGGCTTTCAGTGGGAAAATAATAAAGAAAATTTAAAGAAATGGCAAAAAGGTCAAACAGGATTTCCTTTAATTGATGCTGGCATGAGAGAATTATGGCATACTGGGTGGATGCATAATAGGGTAAGAATGGTAGTGGCATCATTTTTAATTAAGAATTTATTGATTGACTGGCGTTTAGGCCAAGAATGGTTTTGGGATTGTTTGGTTGATGCTGATTTAGCGGCGAATTCGGCTTCATGGCAATGGGTGGCGGGAAGTGGCGCGGATGCGGCGCCTTATTTTCGTATTTTTAATCCAATTATGCAAAGTGAAAAATTTGATCCCAAAGGCGAATATATTAGAAAATGGGTTCCTGAAATTGCGCATTTACCAGATTGCGAAATACATTTTCCAAAAAATAGACAACAATATGTTGAGCCTATTATTGACTTGATCTTTTCTCGCAATAGGGCATTAACAAATTACAAAAAATTATCATGACAATTCTTACTATTGGTGCTGTGCTTTTTCAATCTAAGTTTGTAAAAAAAGCCTAGGATGAAATCGCAAATTAATCTCTTAAAAACAAAAAGATTTTTACCATTATTTATCACGCAATTCTTTGGTGCTTTTAATGATAATGTTTTTAAAAACGCTTTTGTTATTTGGTGTACATATGATGTATCGTTGCAGCTTGATTTAGATGCAAAGTTAATAGTGACTATCGCTTCGGCACTATTTATTTTACCATTTTTTATCTTTTCTTTTTTAGCTGGTCAGTTGGCGGATAAATATGAAAAATCTTTTCTGGTTAAGATTATTAAAACAGTTGAAGTGATGTTAATGTGCTTTGTGTTTGTTGGGTTTTATTTTAAATATGTGTATTTTTTATTGTTCTTATTGTTCTTAATGGGTGTGCAAACAACTTTTTTTGGTCCGATGAAATATTCTCTTTTGCCGGAGCATTTAAGTGATGATGAATTGGTAAGTGGTAATGCGTTTATTGAGGGCGGAACTTTTTTAGCAATTTTGGCGGGGACAATTTTTGGTGGCATTATTATTCAAATAGCTCATGGCGTGTCGATGATGTCATTTTGTGTCATTTTCTTTGCTGTTATTGGTTTGATAAGTGCTACATTTATTCCTCAATCGTCAATAGGAGATGTTTCTTTGCGGATAAGTTTGAATATGGTTTTACAAACAAAAAAGATCATTTTTTATGCTAAACAAAAAGAAATAGTATGGTTTTCAGTTCTTGGTATTGCGTGGTTTTGGTTTTTGGGTATTATTTTTTTGTCACAATTTCCAACTTTTACGAATGAATTTATTAAAGGAAATGAATATGTGGTGACATTATTTTTTTCGATATTTTCAATTGGAATGGCGCTTGGATCGGTAATGTGCAATAAATTGTTAAAGGGAAAAATTAATACTAAATTAGTGCCAGTTGGTATCATTGGCATGAGTGTTGGAATTATTATATTTGTTGTTGCAAGCTATATTTACTACGAGAGATTTTTGCCGAGTGATTTTGTATCAGTTGTAGGATTTTTTAGAGTTGGTGGTGTTTTTAGTGTTATTATTGTGCTTGGATTATTTATTTTATCTATTTTTTCTGGTCTTTACACGGTTCCACTTTATGCCATTATGCAAGATCAAAGTGAGGATAAATATATTTCACGCGTCATAGCTGCTAATAATGTTGTGAATTCTTTTTTTATGGTTATCGCGGTATTGTTGGTTTTGCTTTTATTATTGTTAAATATTAGTTTGCTCGAAATATTTCTACTTCTTGGCATAGCAAATATTTTTGTTTTTTTCCTGATAAAAAAAATAGCGTAATAGTATAACACTAATCCCTTGCAATGGCGTGAAATTATTGTATTAGTTTGATCGAGTTTATGATGTTTTTGGAGTTGTGTTGCATCATTTCTAGGTAGTTAGAGTTTTTTGGTAACGAGTCTGCATATAAAATTTGTCCGGCCTTGGCATTTGTTTCCAATTCTATTTGTTTGATGAGTTTTTGATTTGCGAAGTTCTCTAGGAAAATTATTTTGATATTATGTTGTTTTATTTGCGTGATCAATTTTGAGATGATATAGGCAGAGGCTTGGCTGTCTAAACTGCTTAGCGGCGAAATAAATTTGATGTCATAGGCTTTTGCATAATATCCAAAGGCATTATGAGAAACTATTATTTTACGATTTTGTTTTGGTAGATTGTTGAGTTGTGATTTTATTGATCTATCAAGTTCTTCTAATTTCTTTGTATAATTCTTTAAGTTTGTTAAATAGAATGTTGCGTTTTTTGGATCAATTTTGATTAGTGCTAGGGCGATGTTTCGAACATAAATTTTAGCATTTGATAAATCCTGCCAAGCATGCGGGTCAAATTCGTTATGGTTATGATTGTTGGAGTGGAATTTGAGAGGTTTAATGTTTTTTGTTGTAATTAACGTTGGTTTTTTTCTAATTTTTTGGAATTTCTTAATCCAGCCTTCAAATTCTAGGCCATTCATTATTAATAGATCAGCTTCAATGATATTTTTTATATCAGAGGGGCTTGGTTGGTAGCTGTGTGGTTCGCTATTATTGTCGACGATGTTGATTAGATCTATTTTATCTTGGGCGATTTCTTTTGTTAGGTCTTGTAATATTGTAAATGAAGTTACGACTTTTGGTTTTGCGTAAGCAGTAGAAGAAAGTAGGAGTAAAATGATAAGGAGTCTGAGCATTAGTGATTATTTTTGAGATTTTTTAATAGTTGATAAATGACGGAAAATACATTTATTGTTCCAGCAACTAACACAATCGTTGGGCCAGTGGGGATGTCGTAGTAATAAGATAAAAGTAGGCCAATATAAGCAGAAAATATCGCAAACATTACGCTTAACATGATTCTGATATCAATATTTTTGCTCCAAAAATTAGTGGCAATAGCTGGTAAAATCATGATTCCAATTGCCATTAATGTACCAAGAGCTTGGAAAGCGCAGACTAAATTGATAACGATTAGGATTAAAAATATTTGATGAATTGCAATGTTTTTTCCGCCAACACTTTTCATAAATAAGCTATCAACGCATTCTATTATTAGGTGGCGATAAATTGTAGCAAAGGTTAGAAGTGAAATTGAGGAGATGGTGGTAATTAAAAATAATGCGTCTCTATCAATTGCTAAAATATTGCCAAATAAGACATTCATTAAGTCAATATTGTCACCCTTTACCGAAATTAAAAGCACACCAAAAGCGAGGGAAATGAGATAAATTCCGGTAAAACTAGCATCTTCTTTTAAGTTTGTGATACGCGTTAAAATTCCTGAGCTGGTTGCGACAACAAGGCTGGCGATAAGTCCGCCAATTGTTATTGACCATAGTGATAAGCCGAAAAATAAAAATGCTATAGCAGCGCCGGGTAAAATTGCATGAGAAATTGCGTCTCCAATTAGTGACATTCTTCTTAAAACCAAAAAAATACCAAGAGGTGCAGCGCTAAATGACAGCACGATACATGCAACCAAAGCTCGGCGCATAAATTCATATTCTAAAAATGGTTTGATTAATAGTTCGTACATTTAAGAGCAGCAATTCAATGATTCAAGATGATAATTTTTTAAAGCAATTTCCGACTTATCCCAAGCTAAAAAAATATGATTTAGAATGATGCAATCATGAAAATTATTTTTAATTTGTTCAATATCATGTAGCACACAAATGATGGTTTTACCTTTTTTATGCCAGTTTTTTATTAAGTCTGTTAGCATAATTACGGTCTTAAAATCAAGAGCAGTGAAGGGTTCGTCGAGTAATATTAAATTGGCATCTTGGATTATTAATCTGGCAAATAATGCCCTTTGAAATTGCCCGAGTGACAGGCTAGAAATGTCGTTATGAATAATTTTTTCTAGTCCTACTTTTTTAATCGCAGTGATAGCTTCATCTTTCATTTCTTTTGTAATTTCAGCAAAATTACCAAATTTTTGGCAATATCCACTAGTAACAAGTTGTAAAACTGAAATAGGGAAGTCGCGTTGTATCTCTGAAATTTGTGGTAGGTAGGCAATTTTTTTGTGACTAATATTACGTTTAACTGATCCAGATTTGATTTTAATTAAGCCAGCAATTGCTTTTAATAAGGTGCTTTTTCCAGCGCCATTTTGCCCGGTTATTGCAGTTAAAGAACCAAATTTGAAGTTGCCAGTGATATCCCTTAGAACAGTTTTATGGTTATAGTTTATGTTGAGATTTGTTATCTCAATTGCGGCGTTATTCATAATAGGTTAATAGACCAAAATACCGCTATCCAAAGCAAAGCGATAACAATAAGGCTGATTAATATTCTTTTTTTTGCACTTAGAAAAAACATAACTAATACTAATTATTACTTAATAATCGCTACATTTTTTACAAAATCCCGATAATTCTAGAATCTCTTGTTCGATTTGAAAATCAATTTTCTTAGCAATTTTTTTGAGATAGCCAGCAATTTTTTTGTCGTGAATTTCTTCCACATCTCCACACGATTTACAAACCGCAAATTGGGCTGAGTGTGATTTATCGCAATCATCGCAAGCGATGAAAGAGTTTAGGGATTCAATACGGTGAATTAATTTATTTTTTAATAAATTATCCAAAGCGCGATAAACAGTCGGTGGGGCTTTTATATTTGAGTCTTTAAGGCCAGCTAAAATGTCGTAAGCTGATAAAGGTTTGTCAGATTCTTTTAAGAAATTTAAAACTTTTGTAGAGTTTGATGAGATATTTGTTTTTTTCATAAAACATTGACAATAAATTAAAAATTAAAAGTAATGTTATATTACAACATTTTACCTTACAAATGAAAATGTTTTCTTAACAGGGGTGCACTACAAGATAATATATGTCTATAGTGTGAATATTTAATATCTATTAATGATGATAGCATTAAAAAATTTACGTTTAGGATATAATAATAAAGAAGTTATTAGAATTGACGGATTTAAATTATCAGATAATCAGGATTGTTTAATCATTGGTGAATCTGGTTGTGGAAAAACAACTCTGCTTTATGCTATTTCTGGATTAGTTCGACCTTTAAATGGCAAGATTCTAGTTGATAATGTTGATATTGTCAGTTTTTCAGAGAGGGAAATGGATAAATTTCGTGGTAAAAATATTGGAATTATTTTTCAAAATTTACATTTAGTAAAATCCTTAAACATTTTAGATAATTTGCTTTTAGCTTTTTTCTTAATTGATAAAAAAGAGGATAAAGATTGGACTTTTGAAGTTTTAAATTTTCTTGGAATTAAAGATTTAGCTAGGAAATTTCCTTACGAGTTGAGTCACGGGCAAGCACAAAGAGTTGCGATTGCGCGTGCAGTTTTAAATAGGCCACAATGTATTTTGGCTGATGAACCAACTTCCGGTTTAGATGATAAAAATTGTGAGTTGGTCGTTGGTTTACTTAAAGAGGTTGCGAGAAAAACCAAGTCTAGTTTACTTATCTCAACGCACGATAGTCGTTTAAAAAAGGAGTTTGGTAATATTTTAGATTTGGGAGGTGGAAAATGAATATCTTAAAATTAGTGATTTCTCATCTTAGGTTTAAATTGCTTAATAATGTTTTTAATGTGACGATTTTGGCAATTGGTGTTGCCATGGTGGTGGTGGTGATTTATTTAGGAAATCAAATTAATAATAAATTTGATAATGATTTTAAAAATATTGATCTAGTGGTTGGGGCAAAAGGTAGTCCGATGCAACTAATTTTATCATCATTGCTGCATATGGATGCGCCAAATGGTAATATTTCTTTTGAAGAAGCTAACAAGTTAGCAACAAATCCGTTAATAAAATCCGCAATTCCTATTGCTTTGGGCGATAATTATAATGGATTTCGGATTGTTGGCACCAATTTGGATTATGTTGATCATTATGAAGCGGTTTTGTTATCGGGAAGCAATTTTAATGAAGAGATGGAGGTAGTAATTGGGAGTGAAGTTGCAAGAAAAGGTAATTTAAGCGTTGGTGATAAAATAGCTGGATCTCATGGTTTGGTTGAGGGTGGTGATGTGCATGATGACTTGAAATATGAAGTTGTTGGGATTCTTAAGCAAAATAATAGTGCAATTGATAGATTGGTTTTGACGCCTATAGAAAGTCTATGGCGCGTCCATGAGCATGAAGAAGGTCGTGATGATGGCGGTGACCATCATGAAAAAGAAATAACAGCACTGTTGATAAATTATAAAACACCAATGGCAATTATGTCGGTTCCTAGAATGATTAATATGCATAGTAATATGCTGGCAGCGAGCCCGGCTTTAGAGTTAACCAGATTAATAAATTTTTTTGGTATTGGCAGTGATGCAATTAAAATATTTGCTATCATTTTTATTTTCATATCAGCAATTGGGTTTTTTATTACCTTATTAAATAGCATTGATGATCGTTATTACGATATTTCATTGATGAGAATTTTAGGAGCTAGTCGTGAAAAAATATTAACATTAATTTTATTTGAAGGCCTAATATTAGGTTCTGCGGGAAGTATTTTTGGAATTATTCTGGGTCATGGATTTATTGTAGCAATTGTTGGGTGGTTAGATGAAAGTAAAAATATTATTTTAAGTCATCATTTTGGTTTTTATGAAATTTATGTGTTTTTTATATCTGTTTTAATAAGTATTGGTGCCTGTATCATTCCATCAATTATTGCTTATCGACTTAATATTGTAAAAATTTTGTCTAAGAAATGAGGGTAATGTTATTAATTTTATCATTTTTGTTTTTAAGTTCTTTTTCTCAAGAAGACGATTGGATCTCAAGCGAGATAGAGCAGGAAAGAAAATTACAAGAGTCGTTGCCAAAATCCAACCATCCACTATGGCAAGATTTAAAAGAGTCACCATTTCGTTTTGATAAAAAAGATGGAACTTATGATATTGTATATAGTGAAAAAATAAAATCTTTAGTTGGTAAAGAGGTTGAGGTTAGTGGTTTTATGATGCCACTTGAGCCGGGAGATAAATTTAAACATTTTTTAATTTCGTCAAAGACTCCAACTTGCTTTTTTTGTCCGCCGGGTGATCCAAATGAGGTCATAGAAGTGCGCTCAAAAAAGCCGATTAAATGGAGTTCTGATTTAATAACAGTTAGGGGTAAATTTAATTTAGTGAGCAATAAGGAGCTCGGATTATTTTTTCAGATAAAAGAGGGTGTTTTAATAAAATAATAATTCTTGTTAAAAAGATTTATATTCTGCCAGCTGAAATCACAAATCTAATATCGACCCTATTATCAACGCCTTGAGATTTTAATTGTGATAATGGTCCAACTTTGAATCTTGCTCTTTTTATTGTCGTGCTGCCTGTAATTTTTGCACTAGTTTTTGAATATTCATTGATTACAAAGTCTAAAGTGGTTTGAACTTTGACTCCTTTAATTGTTAGATATCCGTCAGCTTTATATTGTTTTGGTCCGCTGCCTCGATAGATTCTTGTACTTTCAAATATTGCTTTTTTAAATAATTCTGTTGAGAGCCAATCTTTATTTTTAATTGTTTCTAAGGCTTCCGAAAAAGACATTGAAATTGATGATGTGTAGATATTAATTTTTACATTACTTTCATCTAAATTATCTTTGTCAAAATTAATGTCGCCGTCAAAATCTTTGAAAGATCCTTCTATATTAGAGTTATTTTGATAGGCAACAAATTCTAATGACGAATGTTCTGGATTTATCTCCCAGCTAGCTATGGTTTTTTGTGTATGTCGATTCATAAATTTCCCTTCATCTTCATTTGTTTTTTCAAGAAAAATTGCTTCTACATCGATTGATATTTCAACCTCATCAGAAATTCCGGGTAGACCAAAATTTATGTTAAAATCAGATCTTTTAATTTTGGCTGTAGCGGAAAAGCCAATCGTTTGTTTTTTATTTAAAGGGTTGACACCTTCTTTGTTTAATTTTGCTTGCAGAGTGACTATTCTTGTCACGCCAAGTATCGTGAGATTTCCTCTAATTCTTGCTTTGGTTTTAGTGTAGGGTGAGATGGAAAAGCTTTTAAATGTAGCAGTTGGATAATTTTTAGTATCAAAAAAATCAGGGCTTTTTAAGTGATCGTCAAATTTTACAAGGCCGGTTGAGATTGAGTTGGTTTTTATTTCGACCTCAACTGAACTATTTTGTAAATTGTTTTTGTCTATCTCTATTATTCCAGAGATATCGCTAAATTTTCCTGTTGGTTTTGAGAAGCCAAAATGGCTGGCGCGCCATGAAACATGCGCATGATTTGGGTCTATTTGATATATTTCTTTTGAGAAAGAGGATGTTGCAAAAAATAAAAATATAAAAAATAGAGTTATTCTCATAGTTTTTAATTTTTTGTGTCGCTAATTGGTTGGGAATTAGTAGCTTGTTTTCTTCTATTATAAAGTAGAGCGAAATCAATTGGATCGAGCATTAAGGGCGCTAATCCGGCATCGGTTGAAATGTTGGTAATGATACGTCTAACAAATGGGAATAATAAATTCGGGCAATAGATCAGCAACACTTGTTCCAACATATCGCCTTCAATGGCTCCAATATTGAAAATTCCTGCATATTCAACATTGCAAGTGAAGAATTTTTCATCATCATCTTTGGTTGCTTTTGCAGTTATTTTGAGTGTGATCTCATAATTTGATGTATTTTTTTCATTAGAAATTTTTTTAGCATCAATATCAATCGATAATGCGATATTTGGTTTGGTAGTTGGTTTTAAAAAAATATTTGGTGTGTTTTTAATGTTAAAAGACAGATCTTTAATATATTGTGAGATAATTTTTACGTTAGACATGGTCATGGATTAATTAGTTTAATGGAGTAAAAATCTACGGGGTAATGAAATTAAAATCTAGGAGAATTTTTCATTAGCTACTCGGTGCGGGTCGTAGTCTCTAACTGTGATCTCATGTTCATGGATAATGTTCACATTTAGGAATATTTACCCTGCTTGTTTGCCTCCCCTTCAAGTGGGGCTGCATTTGTTGGAGAATATGAAAGGGAAGTTGGGGGAGTGTCTGTGAAGTCAATAGAGCCGGCTCTAATTCTTTCTGTTTTGTAAGTATTAGATGGCTCTTTTTTATGTTTTACTTGCGAAGGATGAAGATTTGTAATTCTGCCATCATGTGTGACAAAATGCTTCTCATCATATAATGATTTTAACGACTTTTTGGTTTGGGTTGATAAAAATTCAGTCATATTTTTTGCTATTGCGGGTAGTGCTTCTTCGGGTATATAAAACAAGCTACTACTATTGACTCGTTCTTCGTCATTAAAGCGTGCAAAGTGAGTATTGTTGCCGATGAGTCTTATTTCAAGAATTCCAACTCCTTTTTCTAAATCAAGAACGGATAAGCGTAGTGTGTCATTCTTTGCTGCCAGAGATTTATGACTAAGAAATGCTGGTTGCGTTTCATCAACCTTGAAATATTCTCCTACATTGGGTATCGTGCTAAGTACTTTTTTTCTATCAAGTGCAGTGCCTATATTTTCTTGGTTTCTTAATAGTCCGGTTGTTGGTCCTAGGCTTGCAATCGTATCTTGCATAACGCTTAAAAGTTTGACAGCCAGGCCGTTATAGTAGATGTTGATAGGTTCTTTAGTGCCTAAATTCTCAATGTCGGGCATAAATATATGGCGATTGCGACCATCAATATTAATTTGAAAGGAAAGATTGAGCTGTAGATTAGGATTTTCTACTTTAAGTCCAATTTCTTCAGCAAGAGATCGTAAAAGTTTGTGTAACTCATTTTTTTTATCGATCGTTTCTATAAATTCGTAAGGTCCAAAGGCAATTTCATGAGCTTGGATCATGTCGAGTAATTTTTCGTGGAATTTGCCTTTTTCAATCAGTGATAAAACTTTTTCGAGATTTTGATCTGGCGTGAGGGAGGGTGAGAAAACGGAATCCATCTCGATGTGAAACGGATAACCTAGATCATTAAGGAAAAAGAGATTGAAAAAATAGATTTCAGCATCGCTTAAGGCTAAGACTTGTCTTGCGATATTTTCTTGTCGCGCTTGATCGATTTTGTTGTGCTCAAAAAATTCTTGTAAACGTTTTTTTATAGCTGTGTGGTGTGGCGATATTTCTTCTTTGAAGTCAGATTCATCACGGAAAAACGTTGTAAAATCTGTAATTTCTTGATGCGGATCATTGATGCCATATTTGACTTTCATATATCGTCTGGCATTATAGTCGGCAAGAGTTTCCTTGATGGCGATGTATCGTTTTATAAATTCGGGTCTTTCAATTGTTGAGTGGGTTTGACCTTCAAATAGTGATAACAAAAACTCACTCTCAATTCCAACATGGGATTGCATGCCAAGGTTGTGAAGTTGGTGGTTAAATGTTGCAATACTTTCTTGATAATCTTTTCTTCTAGTAATATTTTGTTCTGATTTTAGACTTCGATTTGTTTGTAGCGCTTCAATAACGACATGTCGTTCTTGTAATATGAGTTTTGGAATAGTAAGTGCATTCTCAAGCCAGTTGGACATCTGATTGAGTAAGGCATGATTTTCAAGATCATCTAGGTAACCTTCAATAATGCGATAATGTTCTTCGAGATTAAGGTCTCTAATAAGTGTTTGTATTTTACTAATAAATTCATTTTCATTGTCGGTTGTTTGTGTTTGGTAAATTAATTGCCTTATTGCAATGCGTTGTGTTTTAATAATTTTATATAAGAACTCGCCATAATTAAGCATAATGCGACTATGGGCGTGAATATATTTATCACTATAGCTAATAATTTCATCTTCTAGCTCCTGGGTGCTGGTAATGACATTATTTTGGAGCTTGTCTATTTTAGATCGCAGAGTTTCGGTAAAATCCGAATGATTGGTTTTTGCAATATCTTGACCATAGCTTTCTTGGTAGAATTGATGAAAATCTCGTAAGACACTAATTATACTATTAGTTTGATTGGGGTTTTTATAAAAATCGGCGTACTCTCCAGGGATTTTTTTTTCGAGTTCGGGATTATGAATAGGTGTTAATTCGTTATGTGCATTTCCTAGAGATTGTGAAATGCTGACTATTTGAATAATGGGTAAAATTAAATTTATTTTTCGTTTTCTATCGTTCTCGCTGAGATTTTTCCAAGCGTTATAAATGTCGATAAGTTGTTGATTAAATTTGGATAATACTGGCATGACCTATGTTGTAATTTGTTTAAAAAAAGGGGAGCTGTTATTAATTTAGCAATTAACAACAGCAACAACAATTACAACAAGTAAATGATGATGTGCGTGAAAGAGATAGAAAAAGTAGCTTATGAAAAGATGAAGATTTCATAATATATTGAAAATATAAACTAGATTAAATGAGATAATTAGTTTTTGTAGTTGTTACTTTTCTAAGAGTCAAGTCCATTAATAATGTGTGAGTGGTTATTTTATTGTGACCTTTTTTTACCCCATCAAGCATGTAACCATCTGTGACACCGCTG
>JADHOZ010000012.1 GCA_016778745.1 Rickettsiales bacterium | reverse complement strand
TATTGAAAGAGCAGTAAAGCATTCTCCGTATAATCCAGGCTATTTAAGAGCTAGTGATTTAAAAAATTACAAAATCAAAACAGGAAATTTGTTATGTTTGACATATCGAAAAAATAAAATTTGCACCATGCCGACTCCTTCTAGCGGAGTAACCGTTTTGCAAATATTGGGTATTTTAGAAAATTTTGATTTGAAAAATCTTGGTCCAAATTCTTTAGAGTCAGTTAAATTAATTACCGATGCAACGAGACTTGCTTATTTGGATAGAAATGAGTTTTTAGGTGATAAGTCATTAGTTGATATTAATAAATTAATTTCGAAAAAATATCTAAAGAAAAGAGCTGCTTTGATTGAAAATGGCAAAAAGCTAGAAAATATCGAACCAGGGAAATTTAGCAAAAAATATGTCAATGTAAGCCTAAATAAGAATGCTCATGAAGCACCTTCAACTACTCATATGTCTGTAGTAGATAAAGAAGGTAACGCCGTTTCCATGACAAGTACTATTGAATATTTCTTTGGCTCTGGAATTTCAGTTGATGGATTTTTGTTAAATAATCAAATGACTGACTTTTCATTTCTACCTTACAAAAATGGCCAAAAAGTTGCTAATAGAGTTGTGCCTGGAAGGCAGCCAAGAAGTTCAATGTCACCAACATTCGTGTTTGATGAAAATAATAAGTTGATCTTAGTGGTTGGATCTCCGGGGGGACCAAGAATTATTCAGTTTGTCGCTAAAACACTTATTAATTATCTTGATTTCGATATGGATTTGCAGGAATCAATTTCGGCGCCAACATTTGTGGTACTAAATGACGTCATCGAACTTGAAAAAGGGCAGTCAATCGTCGAGCTCAAGAAACCTCTAGAAGAGCTAGGGTACCAAACAAAAATAATTGAAATTGTCAGTGGTGTACAAGCTATTGCATTAAAGAATAATAAATTATACGGTGCTTCTGATCCTCGCAGAGAAGGAGTTGCTTTAGGTAACTAATCCGCCTTTGTTCGCCTTTGGCGAACTATGTCGCGATTAGATATCACGAATATGAAAACACGATATGAAAGTTACTATTTTAAAGCCATCTAAGTCGGCAATGCAGTCTGGTAAAAAAGCCAAAAAATGGCTAGTTAGGACTGATTATGATCAAACCAAGAGATCTCTTGATAAAACTATGGGTTGGGTTAGTGCCGATAATACCTTGTCTCAATTAAATTTTGCTTTTAATAGCAAAGAAGATGCCATTAGCTTTTGTAAAAGTAAGAATTTTGAGTTTGAGGTTGTTGAGCCACATTCTTCTACCTTTAAACACAAGTCCTACACAGAAAATTTTACTAAATAATTAATGAGCAATATCTTAGAGACTCTTTGGCAGAAACTTAATGATAATTCTACTGAAATTGAAGAATTTTTTAGTAAAAAATTCAGAGACCACCCTGCTTTGGTTTATAATTCTTGCGACCTAAGACATTCAGGTTTTAAAATTTGTCCGGTTGATACTAATTGCTTTCCGGCTGGGTTTAATAATTTAGGCGAGAAATCAAAAATCCTAGCTAAGGAAGTTGCCAATACCTATTTTGATGAGAATTTTGCTGATGCAAGAAAGATTATTATTATTCCTGAGAATCACACAAGAAATACCAGATATTTAGCCAACATATTAGATTTAGCAGAAATATTGTCTGATTCTAGAGAAGTAGTTGTTGGCACTCTAATAAGCGAAGTTGACAAATCATTAATATTGGACGTTGATGACAATAGAAAATTGACACTAGAAAAAATCATTAATGTTGATGGCAAAATTAGAACAACTAGCGGTTTTGAGGCTGATTTAGTGGTATTAAATAATGATTTAACAGATGGTATTTCTGAAACGTTACAAAATCTTCAAAGCACTATTGTCCCGGCAATTAATTTAGGGTGGCATAAAAGAACCAAATCTACTCATTTTGATATTTATAATTCCCTTGCAAAAGAGTTGGCTGATATTATCGAAATTGATCCTTGGTTAATTTCATCAATACATGAATCCTGTGACGAAGTTAATTTTAAAGAACAAACTGGGCTTGATTGCCTGCAGAAGAAAGTGGATAAAGTTATTTTAGAGCTAAAAGAAAAATACCAACAATATGGTATTAATGAAAATCCTTATGTTTATGTAAAAGCCGATAATGGCACTTATGGAATGGCTATTTGGACTGTTTCTAGTGGTCAAGAGATTCTAGAAATAAATAAGAAGAATAGAAATAAAATGAACGTTATTAAAGGCTCTATTCAAAACACAAAAGTGATGATTCAAGAAGGCGTTAAAACTATTGATACAATAAATAATAATGTTGCTGAACCGATGATTTACATGATAAATGCCACAATAGTTGGTAATTTATTTAGGGTCAATGAAGGCAGAAATGAAAAATCTAGCTTAAACGCTCCTGGCGCTAGCTTTTTTGATTTAAACGATTTAGATGATCAAAATACCCAGCTAGGATTGACAAAAGATAGAGCTCCCCTAATTTACAGTGTGGTTTCACGATTAGCGGCTTTAGCCACGGCAATAGAAAATAAAAATAATTCATAAAATGTTTAAAACTGATAGACCATTAATTGGCGTTGTTCCCGACTACGTAGAAGGTAAAAAAGGCGCTTATTCAACAAGAAATTTTTATGCCCTCAGAGAAAATTACGTCGATTGTATTAACAAGGCTGGTGGTGCAGCTGTTATTCTAACCTATGATTATGAGTTAATTGATTCTTACATTGAAGCGCTTGATGGAATCGTAATTGTTGGTGGATATTTTGATATTAACCCCAATCGTTACGGAGAAAATGAAATTCATGAAAGTGTTAAATTAAATAAAATTCGTGAGGATTTTGAATTTGAAATTGGCACTAAAGCCCTTAACGCTAATTTACCTTTTTTTGGTATTTGTAATGGCATTCAGCTACTCAATGTGTTAAAAGGGGGGACGGCAATTCAACATATTCCAGATATTGAAGGCACCCTAAACCATGAACAAAGCCATATTGAAGGTTTTGGTGATTACAAAATTCCTTACCACGATGTTTTTATCGAAGAAGATTCAAAATTATTTGAAATTGCTCAAGCAAAAATAGCAAAAACTAACTCATCCCACCACCAAGCAGTTAAAATTGCTGGTGAAGGTCTTAGGATTAGCGCTAAAACAGAAGATGGAATTATTGAAGCAATCGAGGACCCAAAAAAAGATTTTTGTTTAGCTGTACAGTGGCATCCGGAATTTGACGTGTGCGATCTGGATCGCAAACTCTTTGAAGAATTTGTAAGGGTTTGTTCTAAAAAATAATGTATCTAGAACTCATATCCAAGTTTTAGCGCAGTTGTAATGTCGCTGTTTTTTGTGCCTTGCGGCACATTGGTTGTTCTCTCTACCAAAATGCCAAATTTAAAATATAACTTTTTGGAAATTAGAATTTTTAGGTTTGCATCAGATCTAATAATAGTTGCATCATTATCAGCTGAAATATTTAAGAATTCTTCAAAAAATACATGTTCATTGATTTTAATATCGACGTCCGATCCAAATACAAAAGTTGGCTTATGACGTTTTTCACCTGTAGTTAGTTGGCTTTGCCTTAAACCAAGACCCGACTGCACAGAAATTTTATATTTTTTATCATCCATTAATTTTCTACCAAGACCCACAGTTTCTGATATGCGATATTTGTAGCCGCCAAAACGGTCATTTACATATTGTAGCTCTAAAAATTTGTAATTTTTTTTGTCGATATCATGCCTGGTTTGGTTATTCACAAAATATTCTTCTTTGGTTCTAACCTCATTTTGTTCTTTATTTTCTGCTCTCGCTTTTAAGATATTTGATAATTCTTTGGTAAAATGATAGTCAAAGTCAAAATTTGATTGAATTGATTGTTCTTGGCTATTACCTTTAGCAAAGGTTGCTCCCAAGTCAAATGAGCCTTTATATTTTTCTTCTTCTTCGGTGACTAATTTTGCGAATGAATGTGAAGAAATTGCCAAAAAAGTTATCGTTACAAGGAGAAATTTGTGTATCATCTTAAGTTAAATATTAAAAATAGAAGGTTCATAATAGTTTATGAAAAATAGTAAAAGCAATAAAGAAAATCAAGGAACGAGAGTGGCGAAACTGATTGCAAGCCTTGGGCATTGCTCAAGAAGACAAGCTGAAGAATTAATCTTTGAAGGCAGAGTTAAAGTCAATGGTAACATTATTGACTCTCCAGCGACTTTCATAACCGATGAAGCTATAAAAATAGATGATAAGCTTATTAATAAAACCAAACAAACAACTAAACTTTGGATTTTTTACAAAGGCAAGGAAATGCTAACAACCAACAAAGATCCAAGCAATCGCCCTACTATTTTCGATTTTCTACCAAAAGAATTACCTAGGGTCATGACTGTTGGTAGGCTAGACTTTAACACAGAAGGATTATTGTTATTAACAAATAATGGTGGACTAGCGAGATATATGGAGCTACCAAAAAATAAATGGATCAGAAAATATCGTGCTCGCGTGTTTGGTAAATTAAATATGGATAGACTAAATAAATTAGAAAAAGGAATAACCGTTGATGGTATAAGATATGGCGGCATTAAGGTAGAGGTAGAATCGCAAAGCGGAGCCAATAGCTGGCTAAAAATCTCACTATCTGAGGGAAAAAACCGCGAAATTAGAAAAGTAATGGAACATTTAGGTCTAAGCGTCAATAGACTTATTAGAGTGTCATTTGGGCCATTTAATCTTGGAAATATGAAGCCACTAGAGGTAAAATCTGTTTCTAAATCTGTTTTGGCAAGCTCTTTTACTAAAGATATATTAGGTTAGATTTAATCATGCCACATTATATCTTGTAACCGTGACCCCATGCTCATTACCACTAAATTAGTCTATTTCAAACCCAATATTTTATGAATCTGCAAAGAAAGTATGAAATTATTTTCCTTACTTATCTTGATCGCCAATTCCCTGTTTTGCCTATTTCTATTCTCATCATATTCATCCATGGGCTGTACATAAACAGGAATATTATATTTTGACTGCCCTACTTCTAGCACATCTAAATATTCTTTTTTATTTTGCGAAATAATAAACTTAAAAGCTGAAATTCTTGGTAATAAATCTGCTCTGATTTGATAATATTTGCCGTTATTAACTTTTGGCGAACAAACAATAGAAACTTCTTTTGGTAAATCGCGATAAATAGTACCATTCGTTTCAATTTGCACCTGATATCCGATACTTACCAATTGCTGGCATAATTTTTCTATCGGTTGACGCATAGGCTCTCCACCAGTTATGACAACTAACTTAGCGGGTTTTTTTTCTACTTCGTCCACAATTTCTTCTAAAGACAACTCCTGATATTCATCAAACTCAGTATCGCAAAAATCACACGCCAAATTACACCCTCCCAGGCGAATAAAAGTTGCCGATTTTCCCGCAAATGGACCCTCTCCTTGAATTGTTGGAAACATCTCAACAACTTTTAACGTTTGACCTTCATGTTTTTCTGGTTTTAATATTTTATTTCTACCAAACATAGTTTAAATTGGTTTATACATTCAAAATTAATCATTATGATAAATATACTATTTTTAATTGTAACCTTAATTAGCACTACCGCCATGGCTAAAGATAATAAATTAGATACTTCTCACCTAACTGATTTACAAAAACATGTCACAATGGAAGGGGGAACGGAAAGAGCATTTCATAATGAGTACTGGGATAATCACGATGAAGGTATCTATGTTGATGTAATTACCGGAGATCCTTTATTTTCTTCGACTGATAAATTTGATTCCGGAACTGGATGGCCAAGCTTTACAAAACCTATTGATGACAATGTATTAAATGAAACATCAGATACCACCCATGGCATGACAAGAACGGAAATCAAATCATCTTCTTCTAACTCTCATTTAGGACATGTTTTTGATGATGGACCAGCAGATAAAGGCGGAAAAAGATTCTGCATGAATTCCGCTGCTCTAGAATTTATTCCAAAATCTGATCTGGCAAAACGAGGCTATGGAAAATATCTCAAGTTATTTGGTGAAAAATCCACAAAATATGAAAAAGCCTATCTAGCTGGCGGATGTTTCTGGGGAATGGAAAAATTATTTTCTGGCCTCAGGGGAGTAAAAGATGTAGTAAATGGTTATAGTGGTGGAACTTTTAAAGATCCTTCTTATGAAATTATCACAACAGGTATTACCGGCCACGCTGAAACAATTGAGGTAACTTTCGATCCAGAAGAAATTTCTTATGAAAAAATCTTGAAATTCTTCTTCCAAATCCACGACCCAACGACACTAAATAGACAAGGCAATGATATTGGCAGCCAATATCGATCAGCGATATTTTATATTAACAATCTACAAAAAAACGCTGCAAAGAAAATAATAAGGCAAGCAAATGAATCGGGAGTATTTAAAAGCGAAGTAGTCACAACAACCGAAAAGTTTGATGAATTCTTTCGGGCGGAAGAATATCACCAAGATTATTTAAAAAAACATCCTTACGGTTATAGCTGTCATAGCGTTCGAAGTGAGTGGAAATTTTAATAAACACATTACTAAAATTTATAGTGCCATATTATTGAACTATTTAACTCTCTAAACTCTTCATTTTGTCTTCTGTCAATTCTAGCGATGATTTCATTGGAATCATCGAATGGAAACCTAATATTTCCACCAAATCCTACCATGATATTTTGCGAAATTCTTGGGTTTAGCTCATAGCTATTTTCCCCATCGGTTACTACCGCTTTTTTGGAATCTATTGCGTTATTTTTCGACATTGATACTGACAAACTATATGATGATTTATTATTAATATTAATGAATTTAGGTAATAAATTAGCATAAGTAGTGCCTATTTCATAATTTAAATTAGTTAGCGATGAGTCTGCGACTCTAACATTGCCGTAATCAAGTCCTGATTCACTATAGCCACCATGGTTGGTTTTTTGATAAAGTATTGTCGAAAATAATTTAAGATCTCCCGATAATTTTAAGGGTATTTTATAATAGCTTGATAAATTTAAATTATAAAAATCCCCTCTACCTGCGGCGCTAGCATTTTGGTTGTTGCCATTAACACTAACATTTCTGTTGGTATCAAAATCATAGCTGCCAAATGAAACCTTAATAATGTTGAAAAAATCCCTTATTTTTTTTGAGTAACCAAGAGTAATTGCATTACTGTCAATATTATCGTGCCCTAGAAATCCAAGTTTAGAAGTGGTTGCGTTAGCATTTATTAAACCAAGGAAAATTTGACTATCTTCATTATTTTTAATTATTCCAACTGAAGTAAAATATCCATTAGTTGCATATCCAGAAGAAGTTGCAATTGAACTTCTTGAGCTATCGAATCTATTAACGTTAATCCAACTTTGAAACTTCTTATTAAAATCAATATTTTGCAATTCTTGATCTAAGGATCTAGCTAAGGTAACGGCCAAAGCATTTTGTGCCGATATTGGGGCGTCAATAACATTGCTATCTAACTTCCTTGATATTGTTGCAACAACATTGGCGCTGTTATAATCTAGATTGGTCACATAGCTGTCATCAGTATTAATATTATCAAAAGTTCCTGATATGCTACCACCGCTTGTTTCAATAATATTTTGTCTGATAACAAAATAACCGCCTCTTCCATAAACATCAAAATTAGCATTTCCCGACAAGCTGACATTACCTGTGGCACTTACCTTATCAATTGCTTGGCTATTAAATTCAAAATTACTATTTGAACCAGAATTTAGGGTTAAATCTCCAGAAACATTAAGTGTTCCTATTGAATTTCCAGCTGCTAGGGTTGCCCCGGAATTTAGAGTTACATCACCTATTGTTCCAGTACCACTAATTGTTGTTCCTGAATTTAATGTAACAGAACTTGAGGATATTGAGCCATTCACTTTCAATTCTCCTTGTGATACTGTGGTTGAACCACTCATGGTGTTGGTTCCCGTTAATTCTAAGGTTGATGATCCCGTTTTTGTTAATGAACCTGATCCTGAAATAGCTGATGAATATGAAATATCTGAGCTTGAACTATTAATTACTAGCTCACCAGAATTATTAATATCACCAAGAGTGGAATTTTGCCCTAAAATAATTTCATTATCAGCGCCCAAAACCGTTAGATCATTTAATGTTCCATTATTGGTTAGGGAAGCTTCACTGTTTAAAGTGATAGAATACATTGTTGCATTCTCATTTATAGTGTAGCTATCTGAGGATGATAAAATTAAATTCGAGTTTTCATTAAAATTTATAGCCCAACTTCCTTCCAGATTTGAAGAATCTATTAAAGAATTATAATTAGATAAACTAACTGAACCAATAAAGTTTAAATTATTATTTGAGCCATTTGAAAAAATTTTTCCGCTAATGTTAGAGCCAGTATCAATATTAACCGTCGCATTATCACCTGAAAAATACATGGCATAGTCACTAGATGATGCGGCTGTAATATTACCACTATTAGTTATTTCACTATTATCACCAATTAAATAGATTGCATTATTTAAACTATTAGTAATATCACCACTATTATCAATTGTAATCGATTCACTATCGCCACGCGCAATTACATAAATAGCATCATAATGTGGTGTTTGTGCAGAAATAGTGCCAGAATTGGTTAGATCAAACGAATATGAATTATCATCTCCAGGTATATAAATTGGTATTGAGTATTCTCCCGTGGTTGACATGGTTCCTTGATTATCAATTGTCATGGTGGGATTGCCAGTTTGTCCTAAACTTGGAAAATATATTATGCCTGAGTTAGAACCTGTTGCACTTAGAGATCCAGTATTAGTGATTTGAATATCACCTTGAATATCACCAGGAAAATATATTGTTGCAAAATTAGCATCATTATTAACTAAAGTTTGGTTATTGTTAATTGTAACATTGTCAAAATCACCACTTTGGGTTATTTGCCCCGATAAATCATTATTAGTGTAATCAATTGCAAAACTATTATTGATAGAAATAAAAGTAGAAAAAGAGGCTAAAAAGAGAAATTTAATAAAGTTATTTAGCATTTATTTAACGGATTATTAGTAATAAAATATAGATTTTAATTACCAGCTAGCAAAATCAATAATATATTAGAATATACATATTAAATCTTTCATATGTGTGAAATTGCTACAAACAAATTATACTATTTCCATAAATTAAGTAATCTGATCTTAGCTAAAAATATCCAACTTTAATCCTTCGTGACTATCTTCAAATCCAAATGATTTATAAAAATTCAGTGCCTGTGGTCTTTTTTTATTAGTAGTTAGCTGAAATCACTAATGTTGGAATTATTGTTAAGTGACATGTAGCTATCATCTGATTTTGATATTTTAAACTCCAGGAAAATGATTTTTATCTTTGTTAATTTCAGTAAAAGTAGTTTCATAAATTGATATATTATTTTGCTCTCTGCTTTTTCCTAATATATCATCATATATCGTCTTGCAACATATTTATCATTTCAGGCAAATCATCTTTTTTAACCCTTTCAAAGATCAATAAATTTTTATCTATCCTATCAATCTCATTATATTCTGATCTTATTATAAGTATTTTTATCCATTTCAAAAATTTCCACCGAAATATCAAATCTATCTTTGTTTGATATTTTAGGAAAATTATTTTTTAAATTTGTAAAAATTTTATCTGACAGCTCTTTTTTTATGTTTTCAGGTCGTCCTTGCAATATTTTAGCTGTTACGTGAATAAAAGATGAAGTTTTATGATCTAACTCACCAACTAAATATTGATCAAAAACTAAATATCTGAATTTACATTGATCGTAATCAAAATAATCAGGCGTGTTTTGAAAGATTTCTCTGATATCTTGTTGTAATTTTATTATTTTTTCTTGTGAAAGATCGGAAGAATACTCCGTTATAATATGAGGCATAGAAATTTTTGTTTTACTTGTGAAAATTAGTTATACTCGAATTTAAAAAATGTAAAGACGGTAGCCGCTTATTTATAGTTTAGTTCAAGTAACTTCGAAAAGTTACTTTTTGAATCAAATAAATGATTCTTTTCCTAAGGAGGTAATCCAGCTGCAGGTTCCCCTACTGCTACCTTGTTACGACTTAACCCCAGTCACTCCTCCTACCGTGTAGAGCTGCCTCCTAAAAGGTTAGCTCACCCTATTCGGGTAGAAACAGCTTCCATGGCTTGACGGGCAGTGTGTACAAGACCCGAGAACGTATTCACCGTGGCGTTCTGATCCACGATTACTAGCAATTCCAACTTCACGGGGGCGAGTTGCAGCCCCCGATCTGAACTGAGATGGCTTTTTGGGATTTGCTCCAGATTACTCTTTCGCTTCCTGCTGTAACCACCATTGTAGCATGTGTGTAGCCCAGCCCATAAGGGCCATGATGACTTGACATCGTCCCCACCTTCCTCCTGCTTGTCGCAGGCAGTTTCCTTATAGTTCCCAGCTAAACTGATGGCAAATAAGGATGAGGGTTGCGCTCGTTGAAGGACTTAACCTAACATCTCACGACACGAGCTGACGACAGCCATGCAACACCTGTCTTGGGTGTGGATTGCTCCAAAAGTATATCTCTATACCGATCACCCAGATGCAAGAGCTGGTAAGGTTTTTCGCGTAGCATCGAATTAAACCACATGCTCCACTGCTTGTGCGGGTCCCCGTCAATTCCTTTGAGTTTTAGTCTTGCGACCGTAGTCCCCAGGCGGAATGCTTATCGCGTTAACTTCGCCACCGAAACCAAAAGTCCCGACAACTAGCATTCATCGTTTACTGCGTGGACTACCAGGGTATCTAATCCTGTTTGCTCCCCACGCCTTCGTACCTCAGCGTCAGTATTGGCCCAGATAATCGCCTTCGCCACCGATATTCCTCCTAATATCTACGGATTTCACCCCTACACTAGGAATTCCATTATCCCCTACCAAACTCTAGCGAAGCAGTTTTGGCTGCAATTCCCAGGTTGAGCCTGGGGCTTTCACAGCCAACTTACTAAGCCGCCTACGTACTCTTTACGCCCAATAATTCCGAACAACGCTTGCACCCTTCGTATTACCGCGGCTGCTGGCACGAAGTTAGCCGGTGCTTTTTCTGTGGATACCGTCATTATCTTTTCCACTAAAAGAGCTTTACAACCCGAAGGCCGTCATCACTCACGCGGTATTGCTGGATCAGGCTTTCGCCCATTGTCCAATATTCCCCACTGCTGCCTCCCGTAGGAGTCTGGACCGTGTCTAAGTTCCAGTGTGGCTGATCATCCTCTAAGACCAGCTACGGATCACAGCCTTGGTGAGCCATTACCTCACCAACAAGCTAATCCGATAGAGGCTCATCTAACAGCGATAAATCTTTCCCAAATAAATGGTAGTATACGGTATTAGCTCTGGTTTCCCAGGGTTATTCCATACTGCTAGGTAGATTCCTCTATATTACTCACCCGTTTGCCACTAATATATTGCTATATCCGTTCGACTTGCATGTGTTAAGCATACCGCCAGCGTTCGTTCTGAGCCAGGATCAAACTCTCAAATTTTGAGAATTTTTTCTGACTTTTGACTCACTCTAGAATTTTTGACTTAATTTAAGTTTTTATTTCTAAAGGAGATAGTCTTTAAGCAAGCTACCGCCTTTACATTTCTTAAATTGAGACGAGTTTTATAACTAATTTTCACGATGTAAAACAGCTTTGAATATGTTGAAAACTTATAGATGTCTATCAAACAACTCAACTTCTCGATATAAAATTGAAAAACAACTTCGACGAGGGACGGGGAATTTAACCCTTGTAATTTTATTAGTCAAGTAGCTATTTTAAAAAAACTTAATTTTTTTTGTTTTGTGTTTTTTGCGTTGATTTTTTGCTTCGTAATTGCTGCGCAATTAAGAAGCTACAAACTTGAAACTATTGCATCAACCTTCCCTGTACGAATCTCAAAAATACCAACTTTGCATTAACGGCCCCACTTTTTATTTTCAGCTCCAACTCAGCCAACCCCTTCAAAGAACCGTTAATAAATTCTAAAGATAGATCGCTCACATGCCTCTTAAAATTATTTTCTACTTTAAAAAATAATCGCTGATTCTTCACCGCCTCTTCTATGGTTACACCATCTTTTTCTATTTCAATTTTAGCCATTTGTAGCTTTAATAAATAGTTTACTAAATATCTTATTAAGGCAATTGGTTCAAAGTTATCCCTAAAAAGCTTTTCGCAATTATTAACCGCTTTTTCATAATCTTTATTGGCAAATAGTAATACGAACTCATCAGCAGATACTTCGCTTTCTAGTTTTACCAATTTTTCTACCGTATCAATATCCAAATTATTATTGTTGCCTAGATAGGTAGAAATTTTTTCTATTTCCGAAATTATAATCTGGCGGTTTTTACCGAATTTTTCTAATAGCAACAATATAACGTCTTTGTTAAAGATAATTTTTTTATTTTTTAATAAGGCTTCAATAAAACCAATTATAGTTTTTTCATCATCTTCGTAACAAGGAATTGCCACAAAATTATTATTAGTTTCGGCTAATTTTCTTAGAGCGTTGGTTGGCCCTAGATCAGATCCCTGAATTAAAATAAAGTTATTTGATTTCTCATAGAAATGATCATCCATAAAAATTGCTTTTAAACTTTCAGCTACTGAATTATCGCAATCTTTGACCATTATTAATTTCCTACCTCCCATCATCGACATAGAGTAGAATTCATCAGCCAGTATTGATTCATCTTCCTTTAACCTTTCCTTAGAAATATTTGACACTAAAAATGGATCCTTAAGGTCAGACACAATTTTTTTAGCAATAAAGTTAAATCGGTAAGTAATGACTGATTCTTCTGGGCCATAAAGCAAACAACCCGCTATCTGTTCGTTGGCTATGTTTTTTATGTATTCCTGTATTTTGTAAGCTTGGAGTTTCAATTTATAACCTGTTCGTTTGAATTTATTATATTAACTATTACAAAAATTAGTAGGTTTTTAATTTTAAGGTCCGCTAATTTTTGAGCTAGTTAATACCAAATAATTTATTGTATTTTGTTTTATTAAAAATATAAAACATCCATTTTTTTGAATTAAAACCTCCTCAATGCCTAACAAAAAACAACTATCTCCATCTGCCTTCTCTCTTCTCGAACTCTCAATAGTCATTTTAATAATTGGTATTCTTATTTTGGGAGTAATTGGTTCTAAACATATTATCAAAAAATCTAGATTATCTTCTGCACATTCTTTGACAAATTCTGCGCCAATTAATTCAATTGCAGATAATGCTTTATGGCTAGAAAGCTCATATGATGATAGAGCTTTCACTGACGCAACAACAAATATCAATGACATAGGCGATGGTGATAATTTAACATCTTGGAATGACAGCAGCTACAATCAAAATAAACCAACTATTACTGCTGTCGGAAATGGTCCTACTTATGCTAATACTATTAATCATGTTCAAGCAGTTAAATTTAGTGCTAGCCAAGATGATTACTTGCAAATAGAAAATGCCCAATTCTTAAACAACACTGATTACACCATTTTTGTTTTAGAAAAAAGATTAACTCTAGTGATAATTACTTCATAGGCAACAGCTCCAACACCACAGATAACGAAACTTTAATATTAGGCTATGCAGCAGACACAACGCCAATACATTCACAAGGAGAAACAAATAATTACAGTTCTTCGATAGAAGATTATGCTTCTTACTCTAATAAACCAAGACTCTTTACCTTTATCTCAGACTCAACAGATGGTAAAAAAACTTACATTAACTCCACATTAGCTGCATCAGATTCTAACACAACTCAACTCTCAAATATCACTTCTCTACCAATAGGCAAAGGCTATGATGGAGAAATAGGAGAAATAGTCATTTTTACCAGAGCTCTAAAAGCAACAGAAAGACAAGACATCGAAGATTACATAACTAAAAAATGGCAAGCTCCAAACGACAGACTAAACACAGCAACTTGCACCACAGGAACTGTGACAGCAAATGGGTGTTTAGCAACATGTGCAGCTCCAACAATTAATGGCGCCACAACTTCTATTATTGAAGAAGGTAATACCGCAACATTTACCTGTAATAACACAGGATATGCAGGCAATGAACTAGAATACACCTGCAACAATGGCAGTCTAACTCCAACTCCAACAGTAGGAGATTGCGCTAATGTTAGCTGTAATTCTGCTGGAGGTTATTATGCTAGTGGTGATTCATGTGTTCAAGGTTGTAGTGTGGCGTCAATTACTGGAACAACTGATTCTGGTTCCCTGGTGGCTGATGGTGTAGAGGTGACTTGTGATGATACTGGCTATGATGGTACGTCATTGGGAACTTGTAGTGCTGGTACGGGGATAGCAGGTTCATGCACTAGCTGTGCTAGTGGTTATAATTACAATGATTCACAATGCGAGTCTCAATGTGATTTAGATTTAACTTCTTATGGTATTTCTGATACTGTTAAGGTTGATTCAGGCTCTTCGACTTATGATTGTGCCAATTATGGTGATAATACATATACTGGTACGATAACTTTAAGTTCGGATTGCGCTGACGGTGGATCGGTTAATGTAAGTTCTGGAACGTGTAGTTCATCCGTTACATTGCCTGAATGTTCTGGTGGTAAAGAAGCCAATATTACCATAAGTAGTATCTCATATCACCTACATGTTTTTGACACGGTTAGCGCCTCAACAAACTTTACTTGCACTCAAGGAGGTGACGCTGACATTTTAGTAGTTGCAGGTGGTGGTGGTGGAATATTCGGTGGCGGTGGTGGTGCCGGAGGATTAATATTAAATCAAGGATATACATTATCTCCAGTTACTTACAAAATCAAAATTGGCGATGGAGGTCAAGGTGGATATGGTTTCTCAGTATCAAGCACCAGAAATCAATATGGAATTGCTGGTGAGAATTCTATTTTTGACATTAATTCTCAAACCCAAACTTTAGAAGCAATTGGTGGTGGTGGTATCGGAGGCTCTGAACAAGGTTACAACATAGTTGATATTAGTGGAGGTTCTGCAGGTGGAACAAAAGAATCATCTACTACTGCGACAGCAATTTCAGGTCAAGGGTTTTTAGGAGGAACAAGCTCAACAGCAAATCAGCCTGGAGGCGGAGGCGGAGCTGGAGGGGTAGGAGGTACAGGTGAAGTAGGTATATCTGGAGATGGTGGCCTTGGGCTTGATTTAAGTGGTTATTTTGGTACTAATTATGGAGATAATGGATGGTTTGCTAGCGGCGGTGGTGGTGGATGTAGATTTACAGGATCAGGGTCCGCATCTTTAGGTGGTGGTGGCAATGGTGCTCCAGATAATAGTGTTGCTGGTGATGATGCACAAGATAAAACCGGTGGCGGTGGTGGCGGCGGCAGATTTGGACATCAATCTAAACCAAACGACATTTTAGGTGGTGCTGGTGGCTCTGGAATTGTACTTATTCGTTACACAAATCCTGATTAAAATCCTTAAACATCAACGAATCGTAGAAATAATTGCCGTAATTTGAATTGTGAACACATGTTCACAATTCAAAAAAATATTCTCTAAAGCCTTTAATCTAGAGTGTTTTAAAAGAAAATAAATTAAAAGAAATGATTGCGTAAAATTGTACGAAAATAAAATTTTTCTGTTAATTTTTCTTCCGATTTTTCTTTCGCAGTTATTGCAATTTTTTCTCCATTAAAAACATCGCAGCCGTAAAAATTTCTAACATTGCCTTCTTTTAAATCTTGGTAGAATTTTTTTAATTCTTTGAGTCTTGGCTTGTAATTTCTTTGCGAAATTTCTTGAAAAACAAGTGCCAAAATTTTTAGCGCATATTTTTCATCTAGAGCTTTTAAATTTCTAACATTAACTAAAAATTTTGGCTGATTTTGATTGGTAAATTCTAAAATTTCTTTTGCATGATTGAGCATTTTTTCATCAAAAAAATCTCTAATTTCAGAAATTTCATCCGTAGCATTTTTGATTCTTTGATCAATTAAATCTTTTTCTTCAAACGTATTTAAAAAATTTCGAATTTTATTTCTTAAAAATTTTTCGTCATTATTTGATTCATCCTCAAACCAAGAAATATTTTTTTCTTTTAGATAATTCTGTAAATCTGCTTTTTTTACATCAAGCAGCGGTCTAACAATTTTAATATCTTTAAAATCAGAAATCTCCGCCATTGTCGAAAGCCCATCTAAACCGCTGCCACGAAATAGTCTGATTAAAAAATTTTCTGCAACATCACCCAAATGATGACCTAAAAATAGATATTTAATTTCTTTTTTCTGACAAAATTCATGCAATAAATCGTATCTGACTTTTCGCATATTTGCTTCGATATTTTTATTAAAAATATCGGTGTTTTTAGCGGTCAAAATATGATGAGCTATTTGTTTTTCTTGTAGAATTTTTGCAACTTCTTGCGCTTCGTTAGATGAATTTTTTCTAAACTTATGATCAACAGTGATTGCAAATAATTCAATTTTATTTTTCTTACAGAATTCATTTAGAAGAAAAGTAAGAGCCATAGAATCGCAGCCACCAGAAATGGCTACTGCGATTTTTTTTATGTTTGCGTCTAAAAAATAACTAAATAATTCTTGGCTATTTAAGGACATCTCTCATTGAATAAAATCCTGATTCTTTAATACTTCCCCAGATTGCAGCTCTGATTGCGCCTTTAGCAAATACATCGCGATTTGAGGCTTTATGTGATAATTCTATTCTTTCACCATCGCCAGCAAAGATAACTGTATGATCTCCGATTACATCACCGCCTCTAAGGGTTGCAAAACCAATTTCACCTTTTTTTCTTTTAGCGTCGCGCCCTACTCTGGCCATATTGGCATTTTCCTTAAGATCAATATTTCTACCTGCGGCAACTGCGGCACCCAAAGAAAGAGCCGTTCCTGACGGGGCATCCACTTTTTGATTATGGTGCATTTCTAATATTTCTACATCAAAATCATCGCGTAAAGTTTTTGCGACTTCTTCTGATAGGTTCATAAGTAAATTGACACCTAAAGACATATTTGACGACCAAATAATCACCGTATCTTTAGCATAAGAAGAAAATTCTTGTTTTTCATCCTCACTAAATCCCGTCGTTCCACACACTAAAACTTTTTTATGCGCAGCGCAGTTTTTTGCCATTTCTAACGAATTTGTAGGTGAGGTAAAATCTATTACTGCATCACAATTATTGAGAAATTCATTCACATCTGATGAGATTGCAATATTATTTTTATCATAACCTAAAAACTCACCAAGATCTTTACCGGATATACCTGATGACTTTCTTGTTAAGGCCGCTGATAATTGAGCCACGTCGTCTTGCTCAACCAAATTAGCAATTGTTCTACCCATCCTTCCAGATATTCCCGCTACTCCGATTTTCATAGATTTATTTATTAAGTTAATAATTTATTGGTTAAGGTAGTAAATGGCTTTTAAATTTCAAGCAAGCGCTGAAATTTTTAGTTGCACTTGTGCAATAGTAGTTATAAAGTCTGTCTTTATGCATATTTTATAATTTTACTCACTTAAAACACATGACAGAAGATAATAATAACGGTATAGTAGTTGCTACTGGCAAGGATATTGAGCCAGTTTCATTGGTTTCTGAAATGAGAAAATCTTATCTCGATTACGCAATGAGCGTTATTGTTGCTCGTGCTATTCCAGATGTGTGCGATGGTCTAAAGCCAGTTCATAGAAGAATTCTTTATGCGATGCATGAAGGAAGTTACGATTTTAATAAACCTTACAAAAAGTCTGCCAGAATTGTTGGTGAAGTGATGGGTAAATATCACCCGCATGGTGACTCGGCCATTTATGAATCGTTAGTCAGGATGGCGCAAGATTTCTCGATGCGCACTCCTCTTATTGATGGTCAAGGTAACTTCGGGTCTATTGATAATGATCCAGCAGCCGCCATGCGCTACACTGAGTCGAGATTAGAAAAGATCTCACATAAAATGCTTGATGATTTGGATAAAGACACTGTCGACTTTATTCCAAACTATGATGGCTCCGAAAAAGAACCTAAGGTCTTACCATCACGTTTTCCTAACCTGTTAGTTAATGGCTCTGGTGGTATTGCGGTTGGTATGGCAACTAATATTCCGCCACATAATTTAGGTGAAGTTATTGATGGTTGTTTAGCTTATATTGATAATAATGATGTTACAATTGATGAATTAATTCAAATTATTCCAGGTCCCGACTTCCCAACGGGCGGTATTATTTTAGGACGCTCTGGATTTAATTCTGCCGCAAATACTGGTCGCGGTTCAGTTGTCATGCGCGGTAAGCATGAAATTGAACAAAGATCCGCTGGTAAACAAGCAATTATTATTAAAGAAATTCCCTACCAAGTTACCAAATCTAAATTAGTAGAAAAAATTGCTGAATTAGTTAAAGATAAAAAAATTGAAGGCATTACCGATTTAAGAGACGAATCAGACAGAGAAGGTATTAGAATCGTGATCGAGCTCAAAAAAGATGCGATGGAAGATGTCATTATTAATCAACTTTACAGCTTCACGGAATTACAATGTAACTTTAGCGTTAATATGTTGGCTCTTCACCATGGCAAGCCACAATTAATGAATATATTAGATGTTATTAAAGCGTTTTGTCATTTTAGAGAAGACGTTACTACCAGAAGAACTAATTTCTTGCTTAATAAGGCCAGAGATAAAACTCACATCTTAATTGGCCTAGCTGTTGCCGTTGGCAATATTGATGAGATTGTCGAATTAATTAAATCCTCAAAAGATTCTGCTGAAGCAAAAATAAAATTATTAGCCAAATCTTGGCCAGTTGGTTTGGTTGAGGCAATTATCAATCTCGTTCAAGATAGAGGTAACAAAGTAATCGATGGCAAATTCTACTTCACTGAAACGCAAGCCAAGGCAATTCTAGATATGAGACTAGCTAGATTAACTGGTCTTGAGATGGAAAAAATTAATGATGAGTTAAAAATTCTTGCTGCTGAGATTTCTGGATATTTAGAGCTTTTGGCTGATAGAAATAAGATGCTTACATTAGTTAAAAATGAATTGATCGAAATTAAAGAAGAATTTGCTACTCCTAGAAGATCGTCAATTGAAGATTCTGAATATGAAGTTGACATTGAAGATCTAATTCCAAAAGAAGATATGGTTGTCGTTGGAACTATGAATGGCTACATTAAGAGAGTTCCGCTTAATGCTTATCGTACCCAAAAAAGAGGTGGGCGCGGTAGAAGCGCAATGGATGTTAGAGATGAAGATATCACTACTGATATTTTTGCAACTAGTACTCACACGCCAATCTTATTCTTCTCCAATAAAGGTCAAGTTTATAGAATGAAAACCTATAAATTACCCCTAGCAACTCCACAAGCGCGTGGCAGAGCCTTGGTGAATTTATTGCCACTTGATCAGAATGAGAAAATTACAACTATTTTAGCTCTTCCTGAAGATGAAGAAAGCTGGAAGGATTTAAGCATCGCTTTTGCAACCTCTGACGGTAACATTCGAAGAAATTCCATGGATCAATTTAAAGATATTAGATCTAGCGGAAAAATCGCGATGAAACTTGATGAAAATCAAGCGTTAATTGGAGTTGCTTTATGTAAAGATGATAATGACATTATGCTTTCAACTAAAAATGGTAAATGTATCAGATTCCCAGTTGAAAAATTAAGAGTCTTCCAAAGTAGAAATTCTACAGGGGTTCGTGGTATTAAATTAGAAAAAGGCAATGAAGTCATTGCTATGTCCATTTTACATCACGCTAGGGAAGATTCTGAAACAAAAGAAAAATACTTAAAAATCAATATTGAAAATAGACTAGCTGTTCGTGAAGCCATAATTCATAATCAAAAATTAGAAGAAGCTAAAGCAAAAGGTGAAGAAATTGATTTACTTGACCAACCAAAAGAAATTCCACACGTTAAAGGTTCTGAATTAGCTCAAGAAAAGATTGAAGCTATGGCAAAAAGCGAAGAATTTATCTTAACTATTACTGAAAATGGTTTTGGTAAAAGATCTTCAGCTTATGAATACAGAATAACTAACCGTGGCGGTTCTGGTATCACTAATATTGTTACTTCACAAAGAAACGGCAGCGTTATTGCCAGCTTCCCAATTGAAGGAAATGATCAAATTATGCTCATTGCTGATCGCGGAACTTTAATTAGAACCGATGTTTCCACCGTTAGAATTACTGGTAGAAACACTCAAGGCGTTACTTTGATGAAAGCTAAAAATGAAAAAGTAGTGTCAGTTGCTAGAATTGCACATACTGGAAATAAAGATGTAGACGAAGCTGAAACTGGTGAAGGTGAAGAAGCTACAACGGCTCCTTCGACTGAAGAAATAAACTAATATCAGCAGGAAGGGGTTTATCATCCCTTCCTCATGTTCATGTATTTATTTATATGGCATGAACTTTAAGGTCGGGGGCGTGCGACCCCGGACCCACCATAATATCATGTACCACTAACAAATACAAAACTAAATGTCATATATCATTGAAGGGAAAAATAATAAATATGAATTAACAGTAGGTTGTGAAATTCACACTCAGGTTGCATCAAATTCTAAATTATTTTCTAGATCAGATACTGGTTTTGGAGCAAAGCAAAATTCACAAGTATCTTTAGTTGATGCAGCAATGCCTGGTATGTTGCCAACGATTAATGAAGAATGTGTTAAACAGGCAGTTAAGACTGGTCTTGGTATTAATGCGAAGATTAATTTGAAATCTATTTTTGATAGGAAAAATTATTTTTATCCCGACTCTCCGCAAGGTTATCAGATTTCACAATTTCTTGATCCTATTGTTGGTGAAGGAAATGTTGAGATTAGCTTATCTGATGGCTCTAGTAAGAATATTCGTGTTGAGCGAATCCACCTTGAGCAAGATGCTGGAAAATCTATTCATGATCAGGATCCTAATTCATCTTTTATTGACCTAAATAGATGTGGCGTTGCGTTGATGGAGATTGTTTCAATGCCAGATATGAAAACTCCTGAGGAAGTGACCGAGTATGTGAAAACTATTAGATCAATTGTTAGAAGTCTTGGTACATCTGATGGCGATATGGAAAAAGGAAATCTGCGATGTGACGCTAATGTCTCTGTAAGAAAAGTTGGCGAAGAGAAACTTGGCACAAGATGCGAGATTAAAAATCTGAACTCATTTAGAAATATTTCTAGAGCGGTTGAATATGAGGCAAAGAGGCAGGTTGATTTACTCGAAAATGGTGACCTGATTGATCAAGAAACTAGATTATTTGACGCCGTAACTGGTGAAACTAGAACGATGAGAAGCAAAGAAGATGCGATGGATTATCGTTATTTTCCAGATCCCGATTTACCGCCTCTCGTTATTAGCCAAGAATTTGTTGATGAAATTAAGGCTAATATGCCAGAACTTCCAAATGACAAAAAGAAAAGATATATCGCAGATCTTGGAATTTCTAATTATGACGCCGGCGTTTTAACTTCAGATACTGATATTTCTACTTACTTTGAAAAATTAATCAAAAATCATGATCCGAAATTATGTGTAACTTGGTTAAGTGTTGAGTTACTTGGTCGAATGAATAAGTTAGGCATTAATTTCGAATCTCTAAAAGTTGATGCGACAAAACTGTCAGGCCTACTTGATTTAATTAAAGATGGCACAATATCAGGAAAAATTGCTAAAGATGTTTTAGATTCAATGATTGAGTCAGGAGATGAAGCCTCAAAAATAATTGAAGAAAAAGGCCTAAAACAAGTTAGTGATAGCGGCGCGATTGAAAAAATCATTGATGAGATTTTAGCTAATAACAACGATAAGGTTGAAGAATATAAAGCTGGTAAGGATAAATTATTTGGTTTCTTTGTCGGTCAAGTAATGCAAGCAACAAAAGGACAAGCAAATCCTCAAATTGTTAATCAGATTTTAAAAGAAAGATTATCAAAATAATTCTTGATTTTGAACCTTAATTCCTGCAAAAATTTACCTGTTTTAAACTTGATAGTGAGTCATATATAATGAATATTTGGAAAAGCTTTACTCAATTTCTTGCCATAGGGGCAGCCTTCGCAGTGGAGGCACAAAAATCGCGAGTAAATGGTTTTAATAATATCATGCCAAATGATATTGCGCCACCCGGAAGTCGCGAACCCACCTTTTATCCTACTTTTCGACCTACCTTTTATCCTACCACTCTAGAGCCTTCTGCAGACCCTTCTGCAGACCCTTCTGCAGACCCTTCTGCAGAGCCTTCTGCAGAGCCTTCCGAAGAGCCTTCCGAAGAGCCTTCCGAAGAGCCTTCTGTAAGATCATCGTTTGAATGTGATCAGACAGAAATTAATGCTCAACTTGCAACCAATGCAACTAATCCTGATAAGGTTGCTATGATAATAAATGACAACATTAAGGGCTACTGTGGGTATAATTTTAGCATTGTCGACGAACTATCTCGTCCATGTCAAACTGTGGATCGTCTGTTTATTAATTCTACTGCTGCAAATTGTAGTACAATAGATGATTGCATAAACTATGTTCAAAAAAATCCTGGTGCAAATATTTGCATTAAACGCGATGGTAACCAGTTCGTATATGAAAATGTGACTGACGTTGAAGGAGTTGAGAATTGCAACCACGAAAATTCTGACTTTAATAGCAATGACATACTTCAATTAGGTGAAATAGGGGTTGAATGTAATGACGATTCCAATAATCGCAAACAAGATGACTATGATTGGTTTAGGGAAAATATTTCATTATTATTTGCTGTTGATGTCGCAACTGGCGCTTTAACGATAGCTGCAGTTCTGATTGGCGATGTATGGAAAGGGTTTGGAGCGGGATTAACAAAAAAAGGGCAACCTCAAGATATTTGCTCCAATATAGGTGACGCTATTAAAAATAACCCTTGCACATTTCTTATTGGTGCTGCAACCTTTGCTGGTGCTGCAACTGCACTAGGAGTAAGACATCTTATTCCAGAACAAAGTAAAGAAGATATTGGCAAAGCAGCTCTTGGTGTGGCAGCTAGTAATGTGGCTGTTATGACTGCTAAATTAATTTATGATGGTTGTTATAATAAATCGAGAAGCGGAGATCAAATATCCGGAACATCAGCAGCCTCTTATTATAATTACAGAGACAGCAGCCGAGTATTTGCTGAAAATGACCCAGAGGCACTAACTACGCAAAAAGCTAAACCTGTTAACAAACCTCTGCCCACTGGAGCGGTGCAAATATATCCCGATAGTCACTTCCTAGAAGCCGATCTTTAGGTCTTGCACATATTTTATGTGTCTCACACTATTAACTATGAATCTGTCTTTTCTCTACCGCTAAAGCCGCTTCTTTTACAGATTCATTATAAGTTGGGTGAGCGTGACAGGTTCTTGCGATGTCTTCACTTGAACCGCCAAATTCCATTGCGACCGCTACTTCGTGAATTGTATTTCCGGCTTCTCTAGCAATTATGTGAGCACCGAGAACTTTGTCTGTCTTTTTGCAGGCTAGGATTTTAACAAAACCTTGCTCGTCGAAAGTTGCTCTAGCTCTTGAGTTAGCCATCATTGAAAATTTACCTACATTATATTCAACGCCGGCAGATTTTAATTCTTCTTCAGTTTTTCCGACACTTGCTACTTCTGGATAGGTGTAGATTACATTTGGAATAACGTCGTAATTTACGTGCCCAGCTTTACCAGCAATCATTTCTGCGGCAGCGATTCCTTCATCTTCTGCTTTATGAGCAAGCATTGGTCCGGTTGTTACGTCGCCTATTACATAAATATTATCTACAGAAGTTTTTAAGTGATTATTTTCGAT
>JADHOZ010000080.1 GCA_016778745.1 Rickettsiales bacterium | reverse complement strand
GTATTTGGCGTATTTCTTGCACAGAAACTAGCTAATCAACCCTACACTGTTGTTGGAGATGGCACCCAAACTCGAGATTTTACTTATGTTTCTGATGTAGCAGATGCTGTATTTGCAGCTGTTAACGTAAATCTAAAAAAAGAAATAATAAACATTGGCTCAGATAATACGTATAGTATCAATGAGTTAGTTGATCTCCTTGATGGAGAGGTTGTATATATTCCAAAGCGACCTGGAGAGCCAGACTGCACCTGGGCTGATATCTCAAAAGCAAAAGAATTATTAAATTGGTCACCATCAGTTTCACTTCAAGCTGGCGTCAAGAAACTTATCGAAAATATTGATTATTGGAAACAGGCACCTGTTTGGGATGAGCAATCAATTGCTAATGCAACAAAAAGCTGGTTTAAGTATCTTGGAAAATAATAAATTACAACCTCTAAATGACTTACCTCAGATCATTTCTTTGGCAAAAAAAGAAAAAAAATTAGTTGTTCATTGTCATGGTGTTTTTGATCTTCTGCACCTTGGACACATCTTATATTTTCAAGAAGCCAAAACTTTTGGGGACTTATTGGTAGTAACTTTAACGAAAGATGAGTATGTCAACAAAGGTCCAAATAGACCTACTTTCAGAATAGATCAACGTATTGCGGCAATCGCTGCACTTGAGTGTGTTGACTATGTTGCAATTAATCACTGGGAAACAGCAGAGGAAACAATAAAATTACTTTCACCTAATATATACTGCAAAGGCCCAGATTATAAAGACTTGCAGTCAGATTCAACTGGCAAGATATCAGCAGAAAAACTAGCAATTGAGTCTGTTGGAGGCGAAATAAAATTTACAAGTGGCGAAATGCATAGTTCTTCTAGGCTTTTAAATAAATATGGTTTTGTGTTCAATCCTGATCAGACAGATTTCCTTGATAATTTACTCAAAACATCTTCAGCTTCAACTCTTTCAAGCGAAATAGAAAAATTTAAGGATTTAAACGTTTTGGTAATTGGTGAGGTTATAGTTGATGAGTATGTATTTTGTGAGGCACTAGGAAAATCTGGAAAAGAGCCAGTTTTGGCCCTTAGAGATATTTTTACTGAGAGATACTCTGGAGGCGCAGCTGCAGTTGCACGTCATTTAGCTGATTTTTGTGGCTCTGTAAGTCTTGTATCTATGTTAGGGGAAGAGGGGGAGGAAAAAGATTTTTTTAATGATAGCTTTGCTGGACTTAACATAAATCCACATTATATTTACAAAAAAAATTCTCCTACCATCGTTAAACGGCGCTTTGTCGACAGAGCATCCAATCACAAAACTTTAGGTGTTTATTCTTTAAATGATGAACCGCTTGGAAGCAATGCGGAAGAAGAATTAAAATCCTATCTCGAAAGTAACTTAGAAAATTTTGACTTAGTTATCGTGGTAGATTATGGCCATGGCTTTATTTCTGAGGGGGCTGCTCAGTTGATAGTTAAAAAATCTAAATTTGCTTCAGTTAATGCCCAAATTAATGCTGCTAATTCTGGATACCATTCTATTGGTAAATATCAAAATATTGATTGCATAGTAATTAATGAAGCTGAGCTAAGGCACGAATTAAGAGAGCGAGATAAAGATTTACAAATTTTAATGAATAAGTTTTCAGTCAATATCGGCACTAACCTCCTTGCTGTTACACAAGGAAGCAAAGGGGTACAGTTATACATCAATGATTTGAAGGAAGTTATATACTGCCCTGCATTTGCATCTACTATTGTTGATAAAGTTGGCTCAGGAGATGCAATGCTTGCCATTCTTTCTCTAGCTATGTTTTCAAATTTAGAGCCAAAATCAGCATTATTTCTCTCCTCCCTAGCCGCTGTTCAATCTATTGAAACCTCAGGCAACAAAGAGTCTATTAGCAAAGTTAAACTAATTAAAACCATGGAGCATGTTTTAAAATGAAACAAGATAAAGATTTCTTAATCACATATTATAACCAACTTTCAAACCATCTGAATTCTTCATTGAACATAAGTGAAGACCTAATCTCAATTAAAAAAGCCATTCTTGAGGCAGACAAAGTTAATAAAAAAGTTATGATTTTTGGAAATGGAGGAAGCGCATCAATAGCAAGTCATTTCACCGTAGACTTAACAAAAATGGCAAAAAAAAGGTGTGTCAATTTGAACGAGGCTAATTTTATTACTTGTTTTGCTAATGATTATGGCTATGAAAATTGGGTAGCAAGAGCCATAGATTTTTATGCTGATGAAGGGGATGTGTTGATCTTGATTTCATCAAGCGGACGATCTGAAAATATGTTGAATGCTGTTGATGCTGGAAGAGCAAAAAAAATCTCTTCAATAATTACTCTATCAGGATTTGATGATAAAAACCCTCTCAGATCTAAAGGTGACATAAATTTATGGCTTGATAGTCACTCATACAATTATGTTGAAAATATCCATCAAATTTGGCTTTTATCAGTTGTAGATATGATCATAGGAAAAATTGAATATCCCAATACCGTATGAGCCAAAAATTTATTTTTGGTATTGATTTTGATAATACCATCATTAACTATGATCTAGTCTTCAAAGACCAAGCTGAAAAATTAAATCTTATACCAAAATCTTGGGAAGGCAGCAAAACAGAGCTTAGAGACTTAATAAAATCTCTTTCGGGAGGTAATAAATTATGGATGCGTCTTCAAGGTCAGGTATATGGAAAATACATCAATCATGCTTCTCCGAATATTGGAGTTCAACAATTTTTCTTTCAATGCAAACTTCATAATATTCCAATATATATAGTTAGCCATAAAACTAGATATGGTCATTTTGATGAGCAAAAGATTGATTTAAGAAAATCCGCCCTAGATTGGCTTCAAAAAAATTTATTAGTTGATTCAGAAATATCATCCTTAGAGAAAGAAAATGTTTTTTTTGCCAATACAAGAAAGGAAAAAAATCAGATTATTCGTTCATTAAATTGTACACATTTTATTGATGATTTGATTGAGGTCTTTCAGGAAAAAAATTTTCCAGAGGAAACAAGAAAAATTTTATATAATACCTATACAAAAAATGTACCAAGTCACATTTTAATTCAAAAAACTTGGCCAGAAATTACTTCTTCTTTTTTTGCATTTGATTCAAGATTTATTAAAAATTTATTACAAGCTTATTTAAAAATTGTTCCCAAAGTCGTCGTGAAGATAAAAGGCCAACGAAATAGTGAAATTTTTAAGTTTATTGATCAAGATAATAAAGCATATGCCTTAAAAATTTATCCTAATATTTATTATGACAAAAGACCAAGATTACAAACTGAGTCTGAAGCATACAAGCTATTAAATAAGGCTGGAATTCAGAATACTCCAAATTCGGTGAATATTTTAAAGGAATTTAATATAGGAATTTATTCATGGTTAGATGGAGTCAAACCCTCAGTTCCAACCTATTCTTTGATTGATCAGTGTATAACTTTTCTTAAAAAATTAGAATCTGTGCCTCCTGAAGCCTTTAAAAGTTTTCCTCATGCTTCTGAGGCATGTCTTTCTCATTATGCGCTCGTTAGCCAAATTAACCATCGCTTTCAAAAATTAAAAAAAATTGCTGAGGAGAATATAAAGCTAGATAATTTTTTATCAAATGAATTTCAGCAAATAAAAGATGATATTTTGGAAGCATCATTTAAAAGTTGGCCCAAAAATACACTAAAAAAAGAACTTGCTAAATCTAAGTGCACTCTCACATCTTCAGATTTTGGGATACACAACTCTATTTTAAGTAAGAATGGAGAATTATATTTTCTAGATTTTGACTATTTTGGATGGGATGATCCTGTTAAAGTGGCTTGTGATTTTTTTTGGCACCCAGGAATGAATTTAAGCGAAAAAAAGAAAAAATATTGGATAAACGAGATTAGCCAAATTTTTTGCTCAAAAGATAAGTTTTTTATGAAAAGGCTTAATTCCGCTTTTCCTCTATATGGTCTAAGATGGTGCTTAATATCATTAAATGCATATCTAAAGCGGGAAAATCCTAAAATTAATTATTTAAACAATAGATCCTCTATAAAGATTAAAGCACTTCAGTTAGCTCAACTTGAAGTAGCTAGAAAAATTTTACACAATGTGCGGGCAAAAATATGGCTATAAAAAATATAACGACAACTTGCAGCTTGGATGAGCGCTCTAAAACCTTGAGATCTTTGGTTGTCAGGGGTTTAGAGGGAGGTAACAGGGGTCATATTGGATCATCATTATCATTAATAGAAATAATGAGAGTTTTATATGATGATTTTTTAAACTATGATTCTGCAAAACCCGACTTAGAATCAAGAGACCGACTGATTCTTAGTAAAGGTCATGGATGTTTAGCTTTGTATGCAATTCTTGCAGACAAAGGTTTTTTCCCAGAATCTTGGCTTGATGATTTTTGTAAAAATGATGGCCTCTTAGGCGGTCACCCGGAAAAGGGAGATGTGCCTGGAGTCGAGGCTTCCACCGGTGCTCTTGGTCATGGGCTATCTTTAGCTGTAGGCATGGCCATAGCAGCTAAAATTAAGAAAAGTGATCACAGAATTGTTGTAGTTTGTGGTGATGGTGAGATCAATGAAGGATCAGTCTGGGAGGCTGCAATGTGTGCTGGAAATCGATCTCTTGATAACCTCCTAGTGATGGTAGATTATAACAAAATTCAATCTTATGGCTTTACAAAAGATGTATGTGATTTAGAGCCATTAATAGATAAGTGGAGCGCTTTTGGATTTAATACTCTTGAAGTAGATGGCCATGATATTTCTAAATTAAAGATAGCTTTAGATAATTTTCAAAATAATAAATACCAACCTACAGCAATCGTATGTCACACAATCAAAGGCAGGGGTTTTGATTTTGCTGAGAATGAACCCAGCTGGCATCATAAATCAAAATTTACACCTGAAGATTTTTTAGAAATGAAAAAATATTTAACTTCCTAGGATTAATAATGAGAAAAACTAGTTTAGATTGTGTTTATCAACTTGCAAAAATTGATGAAAGAGTAGTTTTTGTTGGCTCTGATTTGGGTCCAGGCGTGCTAGATGAATTTAAAAATGAATTTCCTGATAGATTTTTTATGGAAGGTATCGCAGAGCAGCATGCTGTTGGAATGGCTGCTGGCTTGGCGATGGAGGGTTTCGTACCTTATGTTAATACAATAGCTACCTTTTTAACAAGAAGGTGCTTTGAGCAAAATGTTCTTGATTTAGGGTTACATAATACCAATGTTAGATTAATAGCTAATGGTGGTGGAGTAGTATATGCGCCTCTGGGACCAACTCATCTGGCAATAGAAGATATTGCAATAATGCGTTCTATTCCCAATAT
>JADHOZ010000011.1 GCA_016778745.1 Rickettsiales bacterium | reverse complement strand
AGGCGGGGTGGTAATGGTGGATCAGGTATTGTAATTATTCGCTATACCAATCCTTAAATTCTTAGTATTTTAAACGCCTGAACTTTTAATAATACATTTACTAAATGCTTGTGGCACCAAAAAAGTCGGTGAATTTATAATTAATACTTTACTTTTAATTACATAGTATTAAAAAAATAAATAGAAGTATTATACGTAAATTAAATAAGAACACCCACTAAACAAACTATTTCACAATCATAGAAAAACAACTAACGACGAGTCTCTTGGCTTATTTTCTTACAATAACTAATTTGTATCTATTAATTAAAGAACCAAGGTCATCGTCTTTTGGCTTAAACACATCAGGAGAGGCAAGATTTAATTTAAGAAATTTGAAATTCGGAGTTTCTTATGGGTTTTAGAAGTGTATTTACGTTGTAGTAAGTATCTGCTTTCTAAAAATTGGAGGTTAATCTTCTAATATTATTAATTAGAAAATTTAATCGTGAATTCGAAAAAACTATAATTAAAAAATTATGATAAACATGATAAAAGCAAATTCGATAACTATTTTATATAAATCGATAATACTATTAATTATTTCCTTATCATATTCTTGTTCTTTAAACAAGGGATGGGTTTATAAATCAAATAGCTATGGTTTGGTTGCGCAAAAAAGTAAAATATCTAATAAAACAATAGCGGTACTTCCTTTTTCAGATAAAAGAGACAATGAGAATTCTAATAAAACATTGTTATATATGATTCCGTTGATGCCATTTGGTTATCAAAATTATGATTCTCCAGAAACACAACAAGTACATATCACCTCAGGACTATGGTTAAACTACAATCCAAGGGATTCATTTTCTAACGCTTTGGTTGATGAACTAAATTCAGCATTATTTTTTAAAGAGGCTTTTTCAAGTAATGACTACAGAAATTATGATTATTTTGTTAAGGGGCAAATATTATCAACTGATTACCACGGCAAGATACTTAGTTATGGTCTAAGTGTTTATGGTCCGTTATTATGGTATATTGGTTTTCCAGCAACGTATGTTGAAAATCATTTAGAAGTTGAATTAAGCTTATATCGCACGGATGGTAATAAGTTAATTTTTAACAAAAAATATAAGGCAACTCCTTATGAAAAGACAGGGTGGTTATATAGCTTGCCAAGTGATTTTGAGTATAACACCTTGTTGTCAGGTGTATATAAAGAATTCTTAATGGATGTTTCAAAAGAGTTTGATATTAAGTTAGATGAGTAATTAATCGACTTCGGTATCAAGTATATGATTGATTAGGCTATGTTTTATAAAGTGTAGGTTTATTAGGGATTTTTGGAAAGAATTTATTATTTAATCATCTAAATAATAAAGTTTGAGGGTTGAATAATGAATCCGATCTAGAATTTTCTATTTTTTAGAAGATTGAACAATTAATTTTTAAGACATTATGATAATGATACCTAAAAACTGGACGGGATTGGAGGAAGTATCGGAAAATGTTTGGATATACAGTGAGCTTGGCATATTCAAGTTGAAAAAATCAAATGGTAGTAGTTATCTAGTTAATAAAAAAACGAGAAATGTTGTTAAATCTGTTTCGGGTATTCAAATTATTTTAATCTTAGTATTGCTACCACTCATAAACTCTGAAAATGTTTTTAATTCAGGATTATTAGTCTTGTTAGTATATTTTTTATGCTCTTTTTTGCTTTCCTATTGTTTGAATAGGTATGTTATTAAACATTCTAAAAAATTTAATCAAAATGACAGAAAATAGCCAAACATTGGATCCAAATAGTCCTATCAATTATTCTCTCGAATTACTAAAAGTTGGTCATGGTATTTTAGCAGGTACGGCGCTTAAAACTCCTTTGGGTGCGGTAGCTATGATTACTAATGATGCTATTCTAAATGTTGGCATATCTACAACTGCTCAAGGAAAGTCGTTTGATAAAGCTACTGTGGAATATATAGGTGGATTGGCGTCAGGTGCAGTGTGTACTATAACAGGTGCAGGAACTTTAGGAGCCGGTGCGTGCTCATATGTTGGTGGAATTCTGGCGGGAAAAATGTATGACGATTTTGCTAAGCTAAATAACTATAATAATTTTGAGGATTACAGAAATGATTATTATAAAAATAATACTGCTCCTACTTTTGAAGAAATATTAAATACCTATAAGGTATTGGACACTATACAGGATGGAGATTACGCTTATGTAAATTCTCCTATTAGTGGCGAAAGATTATTTACTAAAGTTAATGGAAAATTGCATGAAGTTGAAGGGCCTATACCTTCTCCTGATAATTCTATATTGAATAGTTTTAGTGTTTATAATAGTGGAATACAAGTCGGTAAAGTTGGAAATGAGAGCCTAAATATTATGGTAGAAAATGATAAGGCCATAGTTAAGGTATTTGATAAGGTAGAAAGTAACGATGTGTCTTCTATAGCAATCGAGACTGCTAAGGTTGGAGTTAGAAAAATTTCTATTATAGGTGATCAAGGTACAGAGATTTCCTCTCATGAGGTGAAGGAAGGAGACAAATCTGGAATTTTTTATAATTCTGGGTTATTGAAAGAAGAATTAAAGTTTTTAGATAGTAATGGAAATGAGGTTTTTGAAAATGACGCAATAATTAAATTTGAAGACACTGAGTTAGGAGAATTAACAGTGATTAGAAGTGATGTCTCAGCTACTTTAGCTGATGGATCGACTTCTACTTTAGATGAAATAGTTAGTACAATAGATTCAGCCGCACAGGCAATACCAAAGTTTGTTTTAGGAGCAATAGATTTTGGTGAAGATTTAATCTCATCTATAGGTGATATATTTGATAATGAAAGGATACAATTACAAGATCAGCAAGGTAATTTGATTTATCTTGATGAAAATGGGGATCAAACTATTGAGCAATATCACTATGTTACAGATGAGGAAGGAAATGTAGTTCAGGAAGAAAATGAAAAAGCTACAGGTCCTTCAAATCTGGATTTATTGTTAGCAGATTTTGCTGCTAGAGTTGCAACAGGAGAAGATATTGATAATGCTGCAATTGAGACTGCTAAAACTGCTATAGTTAGGAGTATTGCGAAAGATTTGTCTCAAAATGTTGGTATAAATGATTCTCAAATACAAGGTGGTGTTGCTGCGGCTGTGGCACGAATTGGAATGATGCATATAAATGGTGAAGATCCTGATTCTCAGGATTATGCTATGGCAGCGATGGAAGGGGTTTTGTTATTTTATGGAGTTAATCCTGCTATTGTTTCTGGTGTTGTGACCGCTGTGGATAAGATTTTGGAAGAGGATGGAAAGCTTAATTCTGATGGTTATAGAGATGTTGCCGCAGTTGCGGTAACAACCGCTGTAGTGGCTACTGTTTCAATAAAAGTTGGTGCGGCGGTTGGAACAGTCATAGGAGGTCCTGTCGGAACAGTTGTTGGCGCGGTTGTCGGCGCAATAGTAGGATATCTAATTGCTGTACCATTATATAATGGAATTATTAGTGCTTATGAGGCACATGAACAAATGTATGATGCTATTGAAGATATTTTTAAAGGCGATGATATTGACGACCAGTTAAAAGAATTCTTGAAAGGTTATGAAGATTATGTTAAAGCTCTTACTATCGATTTTGCAAAGGATATAGGAAGAGGAGCAATTCAACTATTAACAGGTAGTTATGGTATTGAGTATGCAGCTGGAGAATATCCAACTCCATATTCATATATAAAAGTTATTCCTAAAGAAGATGGATCAGGAAATAATATTATTGGTATTGAGCCGGAAGGTGTTGTGGCAATTGCGAGGGAATATTATCATGATGATCTATATGGTAATTCAGGGTCTGATAATTTAATTGGTAAGTCAGGGACTAACACTATTTATGGATATGGTGGTAATGATCATATTGAAGGTAGAGGTGATATTGACTTATTAGTTGGTGGTGATGGTAATGATGATATTTATGCGGGTAATGGTGATGATCAGGTTTATGGCGGTAGTGGTAATGATAATTTATTTGGTGGCGCTGGTAATGACACTATAGTTGGTGGTACGGGTGATGATTATGCCCAGGGTGGGTTTGATGATGACCAAATTATGGGTGAGGAAGGTAATGATATTTTAAAAGGTGATGCTGGTAATGATATTATGTTAGGTGGCTCTGGTAGTGATGTGATTGAAGGTGGTGTTGGTGACGATTCTTTACTTGGTGAAGATGGTGATGATATTATTTTAGGGGAAGATGGATCAGATGTAATAGATGGTGGTATAGGTGAAGATATTATTTATGGTGGTGCTGGTAATGATAATATTAGAGGCGGAGACGATAATGATGAAATTTATGGTGGTAATGGAGTTGATATTATTTATGGTGATTCGGGAGATGATATTATTAATTCTGGTGCAGATAATGACTTAGTTTTTGGTGGAATTAGTAATGATATTATTTATGGCGGCGAAGGGGATGACTCTTTATATGGTGAAATTGGCAATGATTATGTAATTGGTGGATCTGGAGCTGACATTGTTGATGGTGGTGTTGGTGATGATATATTGCTTGGCGGTATTGGTAGCGACACCATTACCTTTGGCATAGGAAATGACACTTATATTTTTAGAAGTGGCGATGGGCAAGATGTTATAGATGAAAGCCAAACTATTTTGGATTATGGAATTGAAGAAGTTGGTAATAACATTATTAGATTATCTGAAATATCTAGCAAGACTGATAATGATTTGGATAGGTTAAATCTTACAAAAGATGGTGACAATTTAGTTATTGAATTTCTAGATGATGAAGGAAACGCTACTACAGATAAAATAACTATTAATAGTCAATTTGAATCCTCTGAAATCGTTAAGACGATAGAATTCTCAGATGGTTATAAAATAGATTTAACCAATGTTATTGTTAATGGTGATGATACAATTAGTTATGTTCTAGAAACTTACAGCAATATTGATACTGCAATACAAGAAGAGCTAGTTCTTGGATATAATGATCAGATGGAAGTATCTGAAGAACAAGCTAATCCTGAGTCAACTTATAATGCTAATAATTACAACTCATCAGCCGAGCAAGACTCAATAGATTTTGAAAAATATAATGAGATGCAGTGGCGTTCTTATAAGAAGAAAAGAAGTTCTTTTGGTGGTCACTATACTGTGTGGTATAAATATTATGAAGGTAATTTATATGGCACGAATGGTAATGACAGAGTAGTTGGTCATTGGTGGAGTGAAAATATTTATGGTGGAGTAGGTGATGACCAACTTCACGGTGGTGATGGTAATGATACTTTATATGGTGGAGCGGGTGATGATATTTTGCATGGTGGCCCAGGGATTGATAATGTTTATGGTGAAGCCGGAGAAGACTTAATTTATGGCGGGACAGAAAATGACAATCTCTATGGCGGAGATGACAATGACACAATATATGGCAATAGCGGTAATGATAAGATAGATGGTGGAAGCGGCGATGATAAATTAGAAGGAAATCAGGGAGGCGATATAATAACCGATGAAAGTGGCAATAATATAGTTATAGGTGGATCGGGAAATGATAATATAACTACTAATAATGGTAATAACCGAATTGAAGGTAATGATGGAGCAGATACTATTGATGTAAAATCAGGAAATAACCTAATTTATGGAAATGAAGGTAATGATTTTATAACAGCCGCAGATGGCAATGACACAATTTATGGTCAAGAAGGATTTGATCTAATAAATTCCGGGGCGGGAGATGATTATATTTCTGGTGGTTCTGGTGATGATATATTAAATGGCGAAGATGGTAATGACACAATATATGGGGATGTTGGAATTGACGCAATATCAGGTGGTGCCGGAGTAGATTATATTTATGGTGGAGCAGGAGCTGATATTATCTTAGGCGGCGAAGGAAATGATGTGATAAAAGGCGGATCAGATGATGATAAAATAGAAGGTGGATTAGGAGATGACACAATTTATGGAAATTCTGGTTCTGATGTGATCTATGGTGACGAAGGAGATGATGTTATTGATGGTGGAATTGAAGGTGACGTGCTTGAGGGTGGATTAGGAGATGACATTATATTAGGTGGTCAAGGTAATGACATATTGGTTGACGGCGCAGGATCTGATATTTTAGATGGTGGTTTGGATAGTGATATTATAATTCTTACCAAAGAAAGTAGTGAATCTACTTCGGTAGACACAGTTAGGAATTTTAATATATCCGAAGATAAAATAATCCTAAAAGTTGACTATAAAAACCCTATTACATTTTCTGACATTCAAGACAATTTAAAACAAGATGGTGATAATGCCAAAATAACTTTAGATAATGGCCAAACTATTGTAATTGAGAATATTGATATTTCTGATATTACTTCATCAATTTTCCAAATTGGCCTAAGTGGCGGAGCAGATAATGATATTTTATTTGGAACAGATGGTGAAGATATAGTTTTTGGCGATGAAGGAGATGATAAAATTTATGGCGGACAAGAAAATGATGAGTTATGGGGTGGCAGAGGAAGTGATGAACTTTATGGGCAAGAGGGAGATGATATTTTGAGATATGAAGCGGATGGGAATTATATTCATAATGAGATCAAAACTTATTTTGATGAGATTGGTTATTATTATGGGTATTCTCACCATTACGTTCATCCTGCTCATTATTTTAATTACGACAAATATTTTATTTTTAAGCCAAATTCTGAATATAAGACTCTTGGTTATTCGGGAAATGACGATGTAGTTATAAGTGGTTATGATCTAATAAACAGAGGGGAATCAAGCAGATATCATGTTTCAGTTGCAAATTCTGAGGCTAAGAATCATTCATCAGGTCATCCTTGGGTATTTGGTTTTCGTAGTAATAACGTTTTAAGAATAAATTTTGATTTTGAATCAGTTTATAAATATCAGGCTAAGAACTTCTATAATTCAACATTAACAGACGTAACAGGCTACAACCGAACTTTCGATAAATTCGATGGTGGTGAAGGATCTGCTGATACGATATTAATGACTGAGGGAAATGATGTTCTAACTTTAGACGATCCAACTTCTGCAAGTGGTGGTGACGAAGCAGGAACTGCAACTGAGGCTAGGGTAAAAGATATTTCGGTAATTCACGCTGGAGCTGGAGATGATGTTATTAACTTTAGTACCGAGAAATATTCTTATGGTGATGTTGTTGTATATGGCGGCGAAGGTAATGATAAGATTTGGCTAAATGAAGGTGATGACCAAGTTTTCGGCGGTGAAGGAAATGACGAAGTTTATTCAGGAATTGGTGAAGATAAAATTAATGGAGGAGATGGTGATGATAATTTATATGGTGGTGAAGGTGACGATGTAATTGATGGCGGATCTGGAACTAATAATCTATTTGGTGAAGCTGGTAATGATGTATTTATTACTGGTGAAGGCTCAGATATAATTGATGGCGGTTTGGGTAGTGATACAGTCAGTTATGTAAACTCTTTGGAGGCTGTTAATATTGATCTTTCTACTAATGAAATTTCTGGCGGTGATGCTGATAATGATTCAATAGTTAATATTGAAAATGTCATTGGCTCATCTTTTGATGATATATTGGTTGGTAATGATTTAGATAATAGTTTTACTGGAAGATCTGGTGATGACTCATTATCCGGTGGTTTGGGATCTGATATTTATATTTATGATTTCAATGGTGGCATTGATATTGTCACTGAGTCTGGAGGCGATGTAGATAGTTTGCATTTCTCAACTTCAATATCATCAGCTGATTTAAATTATAGCAGAAATGGTGATAATTTAGAAATTCAAGTTGGCAGTGATTCATCTAACAAAGTTATTTTAACAAACCAATATTTATCCGAAGGTAAGATTGAAAAAATATCTTTTGAAGATGATGCAGCAATAATAGCGCTTAGTAGCTCTAGTGCTTATACAATTACTGATAAGTTTTATATTTCAAATGAAGATGAAGAGTTAGTTTTAGAAGATATATCTTTTGATGAAAATACAAGAATCGCAATCAGTGCTTTATATGGTATTATTACCTTAGATGCAGAAATTGGAAAATATAAATATAGATCAAATAATAATTTCTTTGGTATTGATGAAATTCTTATTGAAGAATTAGATGAGGAAGACCAAGTAATTTCAAATACAAGAAATACAATCTTTGTTAATTCTATAAATGATGCGCCAATTGGAGATATCAAAGATTTTGAAGTAAAAGTTGAAGAAGGATTTTCCATTAACTTATCTGATTATTTTGATGATGTTGATGGTGATGATTTGTCTTATGAAATATCGCTAAAAGGCTTCAGTTTATTACCAAATTGGATTAAGTTGGATAAAGAAAATAATATTTTATCAGGCACTCCAGGAAGAGATGGAAAATTACAATTTACTATTACTGCTAGCGATAAATATGGTTCTTACGTAGAGGATGATTTTAGAATTAATATTACCAGAAATATTATTGACGATATAATTCCCAAGGCAGAAATAAAACAAGTTATGGGTACAGACTCAAATGATGTTCTACAGGCAGTTGAAAATTCAGCTGATATTATCGTCGCAGGTGCCGGCGATGATACTATTAACTATATGCAAGATGAGATATGGCAAGAATATAGTAATTTTACCTATAATGCTTGGAATATTTATTCTGGAGATGAAATATCCGTTACAGGCAAAACAAGATCATTTGACGCCTTTGATGGCGGAGATGGATATGATACACTAAATTTAACTAAAGAAGGCGATGTAATGTTTTTAGATGACGCAATTGTTAGTAATTTAGGAGACATTGCTAAAATTAGTGGAATCGAAGAAATAAATGCTGGAGCAGGGGATGATATTATTGACTTAACTTCTTTAAATTTCACATATTTAGATGTGGTATTAAATGGCCAAGAAGGCGATGATGTACTATGGAGCTCTGATGGTGATGATACTTTAAATGGAGGACAAGGTGACGATAATTTACAAAGTGGACTTGGAAATGATACTATTAATGGTGGAGAAGGTAATGATATAATCAAAGCCTATGATGGAGATGATATTATGAATGGCGGATCGGGATCGGATATAATTATTGGTGGAGAAGGTAATGATCAATTTATTTATTCATTCTTATCTGATTCAACAGATAATAATATTGATGTTATTCTAGATTTTATTCAAAACGAAGACAGTATCGATTTATCAGCTCTAAATTTTGAATCAATATCAAAAGGCAAAGGATCTGCGACCAACGATACTACTTTGGAATATTATTTTGATGAAGAAGGAAATACTATAATTGATGATCCAAACTCAAGCTTTGCTATTAAATTGTCAAATGAGATCGAATTAACCGGAAGCGATTTTGCTTTCTAACAATAAATTAAAAAAATAATGAAACTAAAAATATTATTAACAATCGTCATTACATTTATTTCTTTTAACGCTTTTGCTGCTGTTAAAAGTAATACAACAAGCAACACTACATCACCCACAGCAGATGTTACCGAAAGCACCATTGGCGTTGGCTTATCTGTAGGAAAAAGATTGAATCTTTCTACCAATATATTATCAGATATTTTCTTTGATGAATATGATGAAGAAAATAAAAGAGATGAAAAAACAAAAGATCATATTTTTACGGAAATAGAAATATTTGGGAATTACAATATTTCTGGCGAGATTAATCAAGATTATGGAATAAGATTAAATCTTGGTTATGAAATTGAAGGATTTAGGCTGTATCCATCATTTGGCTACTTAAAAGCGAAGCTTGATTACATAGAAGATAATTCCCAAAAACAATCCATATCAGAATCATCACCATTTGTTGGATTTGGTATTGGTTATGATATTACAAAGAATATTGGAGTGAGAATGAATTACTCCATCTACAGTATTGACTTCAAACCTAAAAACTCTGTTTATGATAATGTTGAAGTTGATGTTTCTACTGTGAATCTAAATTTGGCAGTGCATTTTTAATTATGCCCCAAACTTTGATTAGTGAGCAAAAATATCGCCGCTACTGAAGTTTCTAATGTCCAACTCAACTCTGCTTGGTAAGAAATCTAAGCAGGATAAAAAAATATTGTAGCGATCTTCTCGTCTTAACATATCACTTAATTTATCTCTGATCTCATGCAGATATAACACATCAGATGCAGCATATTCTACTTGCTTTTTTGTTAGCTCGTCATTGCCCCAATCAGAGGATTGTTGTTTTTTAGATAACTCAACGCCTAATAATTCGTGACATAAGGTTTTGAGACCGTGAGCATCAGAATAGGTGCGGCAAAGTTTTGAAGCTATTTTAGTACAGAAGATATTTTGAATATCTACGTTCAAATAAAATTTTAAAACCGCTAAATCAAAACGCGCGAAATGAAAGATTTTTTCGATATTATGATCAGCCAATAATCTTTTTAAATTTGGTGCAATATAGCCGCCAGATCTAGTTGTTTCGTCAAAATGAACTAAATGTGCATCGCCATTGCCATCAGATATTTGCACCACGCATAACCTATCTCTAAAAATATTTAAGCCCATAGTTTCTGTATCAATGGCTACGGCTTTTTCAAATGTTACATCGCCTGGTAAATCATTTTTATGAACGAAATTTGTCATGTTGTTTTGAGTTATCTTAGGACTTGGTACTGGTCGTGATTGGTAATCGCGACCGCATGTTAGCTATAAACATGGGAGTAGGGTTATGTAACCCCAATCCAATAACTAGGTCTAAAGTTTGTTTAATAAATCTTTACGAATTTCTGGTAGTGCGGTGTAGATTGCTTGCATTTCTTCCATATTACCATTGCAGTGCAAAATAAGATCGCACCCTGCTTCAAGGGTTTTTTTTGTTCTGGTGGCAAAATCACCTGTTAAGGCTTTCATTGAAAGATCATCTGACATTAAGACATTTTTAAAACCAATTTCATTTCTTATGAGTGCAATGGCATTTTTTGACATTGTGGCACAATTATCTTTGTCAATATTGCTGTATTTAATATGAGCAGTCATGGCAAATTTTTGATCGTTTAATTCTTTAAAAGGAATAAAATCATTATTCCTAAGCTGCTTCAAGGACTCATCAACTACTGGTAGCTCTAAATGACTATCGCAAGCTCCAAGGCCGTGTCCTGGAATATGTTTGATTACCGGGTAAACATCTTTAGAAAGTAGCGCTTCACATACTACTTTTCCAAGTTGTGCTACTTTTTGTGCTGTGTCGCCATAAGCACGATTTCCGATGACATCGTGGGTTTTTTTGCTTAATACATCTAAAACTGGGGCGCAATCTATATTTATTCCTACTTCTACTAGGTCATCAGCGATTTTTTGAAAATTTTCAAATAACTCTTTTTTAGCCTTTTTTTCATCTTCATCGTAGAGCTTAGAAAAATACTCCCCAGTTGGATATTTATTCCAGTTTGGTTCATTTAGTCTAGCAACTCTACCACCTTCTTGATCAATTAAAATTAGCACTTCACCATCCATTAACTCCCTTAGAGAGTCAGTCAGCGCTTTTAATTGTTTTTTATTGTCGATATTTCGTTTAAAGATAATAAATCCGAGTGGCCCGACTTCTTTAAAAAATGACTTTTCTTCATCTGTCAATTCAGTTGAAGAAAAGCCAAATATGACTGGTTTTTTGATATTCTTATTTTTTTTTACTTTGTCTAAGAACATTAAAGCAGGCCTTTTGTTGAGTTAACGGCATCCTTTTTTCTGTCGTCAATTGTAACGGCTTCTCTTAATGCCCTAGCCAGTGCTTTAAAACAAGACTCAACAATGTGATGATTATTAACGCCGTAAAGATTTTCAATATGCAAATTACAACCAAGAGCTTGAGCAAAGCCGAAAAAGAACTCTCTAAATAATTCAGAGTCCATTTCTCCAACTTTATCTCTTTTAAACTCGCAATTAAAGACGGGATAAGCTCTTCCAGAAAGGTCAATGACTACACGAGTCAATGTTTCGTCCATTGGAACATAAGAATGCCCAAATCGTGAGATTCCTTTTTTGTCACCCAACGCTTCTTTTATCGCTTGTCCAAGTGCAATAGCTGCATCTTCAGTTGTGTGGTGGAAGTCAATATGTAAATCCCCGTCAACTTTTAAATCAATATCAATAAGGCTATGATGAGATAATTGCTCAATCATGTGATTTAAAAAACCAATACCTGTATCAACAGTGTAATTTCCGCTTCCGTCTAAATTGACACAAACAGAAATTTTGGTTTCTTTAGTATTTCTATCTATCTGAGATTTTCTCATATTTTAGCTAAGATTTTGTTCAACAAATTCCCAATTTACTAACTCATTTAAAAAAGTATCCATGTAGCCTGGTCTAGCATTTTGGAAATCTAAATAATAAGCATGTTCCCACACATCCATTGTAAGTAATGGTTTTGCGTTTGTTGTAAGCGGAGTCTCGGCATTTGGCGTTTTAGTAACTGTTAATTTGCCATTTTCCAAAACCAACCAAGCCCAACCTGAACCAAATTGGGTGGCACCAGCATTTTTAAATTCAGTAGCGAAATTTTCGTAAGAACCAAAAGATTCTTCGATTTTTTCTAATACAATGCCACTTGGTTTACCGCCACCATTGGGTGACATTGAATTCCAGTAAAAAGTGTGGTTCCAAACCTGGGCAGCATTATTAAAAATACCAGCTTTTGAGGTGTCTCCAGCAGTAATTTTGATGATGTCTTCTAGCGTTTTATTTTCTAATTCAGTTCCGGCAACAAGCTCGTTTAGTTTAGTGACATAGGCTTGATGATGTTTGCCATAATGAAAGTTTAAAGTATTCTCGGAAATATGCGGCTCTAGTGCATTTTTTGCATAAGGCAGAGCAGGTAATTCAAATTTAGCCATTTTCTTTTCTCCTTTTTTAGATTGTGTTAATATTTTTAGGAAATCCAATTTGTAGGCACCAAAAGCTATTATCGAGCTAATACCTGCAAATTTGATAAAATTTCTTTTTGACTTTTCCATGGCTTTTAAATTAAGTTTCCACCTAGGATAAGTCAACTTAAAACTAATTATTCAATTATGCCCAAAGTCTCAGCCCTAATAGTGGCACATAATGAGGAAGAAAAAATAGAAGAATGTCTCAAAAGTTTAGTTTTTGTTGATGAGATAGTTGTTATTTTGGACAAATGCACAGACAACACGCTAGAAATAGTAAAGAAATATACTAAAAATATAATTGAAGGAGAGTGGGAAATAGAGGGAGTTAGAAGAAATATTGGTTTAGAAGCTTGTGACAGCGAATGGATCCTAGAAATAGATGCCGATGAAAGGGTGTCAAAAGAATTAGCTAATGAAGTTATTGATGCAATTAAAAATGATAAAGTCGATTCTTATAATATCAAGGTGAACAATTACGTTGGGGACAGGTTGGTTAAATATGGTTGGCTAAGAACAATAGGTGTATTGGATAAAAGAATCCTAAGTAAAAAGGGTCTTAAAAAATACACACAAGACAAAAAAGTTCACCCCGATTTTAAAATTTCTGGTAATGTTGAATATCTAGCCAATAGCTTAACGCATAAAATGGACAAAGATATTACTAGTTTGATTTCTAGATTTAATCGAAATACTAATTGGCGCGCCAGCGATATGATTGAAAATAAAGTCAATTGTAATCATTCTTTGTTGAAAGAAGTTATCAGCTTTAAAATAAGATTTTTTAAATCATTTATTACAAAAAAAGGTTTTAAAGAAGGAAGTCTAGGCTTCTTAATTGCCATTTTATGCGCTTTGTACCCTTTGGTATCGAGACTAAAAGCTAAGAATAGGAAAAATGAGAATAGCTAATTTAATTCTAACTAGCCAAAATGGCGGTGCCGAAGAAGTTTTTATAGATTACATCATAACATTTAAAGCGCTGGGACATGATGTTTTAGCAATCATTAAAGATGATGCTCCCTATGAGAAGAGGTTATTAGATTATGGGATTGAGGTCAAAAAAACCAAAAATAAATTAGGGTTTGGCGACATATTAGCGATAAAAAATATTACAAAATATCTCAAAGAATTTCGTGCTGATACATTGGTATGTCATATGGGTAAATCACATGTTTTAGGAAGAAAAGCAATCGCTAAAGTAAAAAAGAAAAATATTTTTCAAATCTCGGTTAATCACAGTGATAATGTTAAGCGATCAATTGGCTCAGACATCGTCATTTCAACGAATAATGAAATTTTCTATAAAACAATAGAACTCGGACAAAGAGAAGATAAAAGCTTTATTATTCCAAATGCTATTAGCCTTACTGATATTGCTAGCAAAGTCAAAAAAATTGACCTAAGCAAAAAAGACGAAATAACGCTAGGACTCATAGGTAGACTTGACCGCACTAAGGGTTTTGACTATGTGATAAAAGCAATGGATTCACTAAGCAAGAAAACCGATAAAAAAATAAAACTAAAAATTGCAGGAGACGGATATTTTAAAGAGGAGTTACTAAAGGTAGTCGATGAAAACCCAGATACAAAAGACAAGATAGAGTTCCTCGGCTGGATTGAGGATAAAAAAGACTTCTTCGATTCCATTGATATTTTCATCTTACCATCTCTTAATGAACCTTTTGGATTGGTATTGTTACAAGCAATGAAATATGCTAAACCAATCATTACGACCGACTGTGACGGACCAAAAGAAATATTAGTAGACAAAAAACATGCTTTGTTCGTTGCGCGTGAACCAATACAGCACTTATCTGCCGAAATAACTAATAAAGTTTTGGATCTAATCAGTGACCCTAAGCTAACCACAAAACTAGTAGAAAATTCACTGTTACGAGTTCAAGAAAAATACTCTTACGATGCGCTAACAGCGAGATTGAAAGAAATTGTAGGGTAAAAAAATGAAATTTGAACACTATGTTCAAATTTCATTTACGGCACGAATAGGAGGAGTCGTCTACAAGAAAATTCGCGCTAAAGTGTCAAATAAAATAAAAATTACGTTCGCTGGCGACTCAGTATTTGTAATATTGACCACATGTTCATACTTTATTCCCAAAATGTTCCAACGCTAACATCAACTTTCAAAGGACAATCAAGATTTACGGTTTGTTCCATTTCTTGTTTAATGATGTCTTCAATTTCTTTTGCATTTTCTTCTTTGGTCTCGATGATTAATTCATCATGGATTTGTAAAATAATTCTGGCATCAATTTTTTCTTCCAAAAGTCTTTGATCCAAAGCAATCATTGCTTTTTTAATAATATCAGCAGCACTTCCTTGAATAGGAGCGTTGATGGATAGTCTTTCAGCCTCATTTTTCAAAACGGGATTTTTGTTATTAATATCTTTAATAAAACATTTTCTTCCCGATATTGTTTGAACATATCCTTGTTTTCTAGCGAGTTCAATGGAGTCACTCATATATTTATCAATACCAGGGTAGGTTTCTAGGTATGATTTGATGTAATCACCAGCTTCGGTTCGTGAAATATCGAGTTGCTTAGCTAAGCCAAAGGCACTAATGCCATAAATAATACCAAAATTAATTGCTTTAGCTTTTGATCTAAGATGGTAATCTACTTCATCTTCCGTAACGTTAAAAACTTGTGCGGCGGTAATGGTATGAATATCTTTGTTATCTTTAAATGCTTGAGTTAGAGCGTCAATTTTAGCAACATGCGCAATCACTCGAAGCTCAATTTGTGAATAATCCGCTGATACCAAGACATGACCCGGAGCAGAAATAAAGCATTGCCTAATCTTTCTCCCGTCCGCAGTTCGGATCGGAATATTTTGTAAGTTTGGATTTGACGAACTAAGTCTTCCAGTAATAGTTGAAGTCGTTGAAAAATGCGAATGAACCCTATTGGTTTTTGGATTTATTTCTTTTGGCAACGCATCAGTGTATGTATTTTTAAGCTTAGAAAATCTACGAAATTCTAAAATTAATTTAGCAATTTCTTCACCTTGGTGAGCAAGTTCTTCCAACACTTTTGCACCCGTTGATAGGGCACCAGTTTTTTTAGATTTCTTTTTTGATTCTAAGCCAAGTTTTTCAAATAAAATTTTTGATAATTGTTGCGTAGAAGCAATGTTAAATTCTTCCCCGGCAAGATTATGAATGTTTCCGGTGAGCTCATTAATTTTCTTACCAAATTCCTCGGACAAATCATGAAGCTTTTTCGTATCAATCTTAACACCCCAAGCTTCCATTTTAGCTAAGGTTTTAAGAAGTGGTTTTTCATAAATATGATAGGGCCCACTAAGTTTTTGTTTAAATATCTCCTCGTTAAATTCTTGATAAAGTTTGGTAATGGCGTAATTTCTAAAAGCTAAAATATCAATTTTTTTATCTTGATCGTCAAATTCCTCTGGGATTTTGCCTTTATCAATTTGCCCCAAAGCTTCACCAATTCCCATCTCTTCAACATCATCTTCTAAATTAAGGTCAATAATTGCTCTTAGATCATTTTTTACTGAAGAATTTAATAAATGATTCATTAATAAAACATCTTCAAATACAACATTTTCAATATTTTTAAAATTATCTAAGTAAATATTTCTAAAAAAATATTTGGCATCAAAAAAGATCTTTTTAATAGAATTATCGTGCAAAATATCATCGAGTACAGAGATATTTAGGCAATCTTTACGGTCTTGTGGAATATATTCTTGAAAAGAAAATAAATCATTTTCTTGAGATGTATTATTGGATTTCGTCTCTTGATCAAGTGCAAAATAAAAAATCTCATCAGCCAATTCACCAAATTGATTAGTTGCTAATGTCACCATGTTTTCAACAAAATTTATAGTGATAAATCCATTATTTTTAGCTTTTTCATGAAAAACCTGACTGTGCTGTGGTAAAAACCTAGTTTTTTTAACATTTTTATAAGGAATTTGCTGTTTTTTTGAGGTTTTTACAGTTTTTTTAGACAAATTATCGGAATTTTCTTGAATTTTTACATCTTCAATAATGTTAAACTCCCTTTTTACTCGACTAACCAGTGATTTAAAGCCTTGAGCTTCTAAAAATCCAACCAATTTATGCGGATCTATTATTTTGAGCTTCAATTCGTCAATATCGTTAATACCAACATCAACGTCATCTTTTAAATCTGCTAAAATTTTAGATAATTTTGCGTTTTTTTCACCTTCTTCCAAATATTGGCGTCTTTTATTTTGTTTAATCTTGTTAAGATTGTTAAAAATATCCTCAAGGCTACCAAATTCATTAATCAACTCAGCCGCAGTTTTTGGTCCAATACCTTTAACGCCTGGAATATTATCAGAAGAATCTCCCATTAATGCCAAAATATCGAGTACCTTCTTGGGCTTAACCATAAATTTTTCAACTACTTGATCTTCGTTAATAAGCCTATTTTTCATCGCATCATACATGGAAATGTTATCATCAATCAGCTGCATTAAGTCTTTATCGGAAGACACGATCAAGACCTCATATCCTTGTTTTGCTGATTGTTTGGCAATTGTTGCAATAATGTCGTCCGCTTCAAATCCCGCTTTTTCTAAAATGGGCAAACTCAACGATTCAGCACTTTGTCTAACAATTGGAAATTGCGGTTTTAAATCTTCAGGGCAGGGTGGTCGATTAGCTTTATAATCTGGATAAATGTCATTTCTAAACGTTTTTGATCCGGCATCAAAAACAACAGCGGCGTGACTAACTTCCAATGAAGCAAGTAGTTTAATTAGCATATTAGTGAAACCATAAACCGCTCCAACGGGTGTTCCTTGTGGATTTGTAAGAGGTGGTAAAGAATGATAGGCTCTAAAAACAAAGCCGTAGCCATCAATAAGTGCAATTTTTTTTGACATAATTTAAAAATGAATTAGTTTTCGCTTATATTTTTTGATATTAAGGCGTCTTTTTTAAATATCTATTTATGTACAGACTATATTGTCATCCAATTTGCCCATTTTCGCGCAAAGTAAGAGTTCATCTGGCTGCTAAAGGCATTGGTTTTGAAATGATTCAAGAGAATTTTTGGCAAAGAAGAAAAGAATTTATTGCCATGAACCCAGCTGGAACGGTTCCAATTTTATTTGATAATAAAAATTCCGCTATCATTACTAATTCTGACGTAATTTTGGAATATATTGAAGAAAAACATACAGAAAATAAGAGTTTTTTAGGTGATTCATTAGTCAATAGAGCCGAAGTCAGAAGATTGCAAAATTGGTTTGATGGAAAATTCTACAATGAAGTCACAAAATATGTATTGGCTGAGCGATATTTTAATCAATTTATCAAAAAAGATAACTCCCCAAGATCAGAAACGCTACGCGCCATTAGAAGAAATTTAAATATTCATCTAAGTTACATAGAATACATACTTGAAACCAGAAAATATTTAGCCGGAGATCAAATCTCAATTGCTGACTTCGCCGCCGCTGCGCAAATTTCTGTTCTCGATTATTTTGGCGATATCAACTGGAACCATTATTCTCCAGCGAAAGATTGGTACAGCCTTATTAAGTCACACAAAATATTTGGTGAAATACTGAAAGATCGCCTAGCAAATGTCGCTCCGCCTGCTTATTATTCTAAGTTAGATTTCTAAATATGATTGAACTAAATCAAAACGCAGCGCAAGAATTTTTACGAATCAATAATATATTGTGTGACGACATAAAGAAAATTGCAGGAGATTGTTCTTACCGCTCATATTATCGCATTTATAGCCAAGATCAAAACTATGTTTTAATGTATGCTCCAACGGAATATGAAGACACAGAACCATTCGCAAAGGTTGATGAATATTTATTAAATAACGGCCTAGCCGTACCAAAAATCTATTTCAGAGATCAAGATAAGGGGTTTTTATTATTAGAAGATTTAGGCGACATCACCTTGACAAAGATTTTAGCTAAGGATTCAAATCAGGAACATGATTTATATGTTAAGTCAGTTGACTGCCTAATTGAGCTACATCAAAAAGAACTTCCAGATTTCTTAGGACATTACAATAATGATCTATTATTCAAAGAGTTGATGGTTTTTATTGATTGGTACGTGCCTTACAAAAATAAAACTCTGTCAACCAAAGAAATGCAGGATTTTAAACATGCTTTTTTTGAGTTGTTTGATATGTTAAATATGTCAATGACAACAACAGGTGAAGTAGTGGTACTAAGAGATTACCACGCTGATAATTTGATGATTCAAAATAACAACGTTGTGTTACTTGACTTTCAAGATGCCGTCATTGGCTCCAAAGCATATGATTTGGTTTCGTTAATCGAAGATGCCAGAAGAGATGTAAGCGAAGCAAATAGAGTAAAAATATATGATTATTTCGTCGAAAAATCTCACATCGATAAAATTGCTTTTAAAAAAGAATTTGAAATTCTATCGTTGCAAAGGAACCTAAAAATATTAGGCATCTTTGCTAGAATGTTTTTAAAAAATAAAAAAGATAATTATTTAGATTATTTACCTAGAGTTGAAGGGTTAATTAGCAAGAGACTTGAATCCAGAAGCACATACTTATCGCAAATATCACATATTATTAAACGCTTTAACTTATTTTAAATATGGTCAAAAAAGATAATAAACACAATGACAAAGGTAAAAAAGATCAAGATTTAAATCAAAAGCCATCGACGGCAATGGCGGCAGACGCTCAAGCCTCGGAATTATTTGCGAATCTAGAACTAATCGGTGAAGTTTTTGAGCTAATAGAAAAAGAAACCGCAGAAATTGCCGATATGATTTTTGATTATTTAATTAATATTGATGATCATCACATTGCAGAAGGAACTATTCCGCCTCACGATAACAAAAAAATTAATACTTACTTAAAGATATTAAACAGGTTATTTTTGTTATCGCGTAAAGATTTAAAATTTAGAATTATTAACAGAAAAACTGTAGAAAATTTAGACAAAAAAACTTTTGCTATCAGTATGTGCTTAGATGGTGGGCATTCGCTAGATATTTTATGCGATATTGTCAATACAGAAAACCAAGCTAGAATGCCAAGTTTTTCTCCAGTAAAAATTACGATTAAAAAAGTGTTTGGCAATCAACATTCTTTAGACAAGCAATAAATATTAATTATTTTTTTCTAGGAAATCTGCGTGCAATAAGTAAAGAAATCTCAAATAACACAATCATTGGTAGTGCCAAGCTTATTTGGCTGATTACATCGGGTGGCGTTAAAATAGCTGCAATAACAAATATCACCAAAATCAAATATTTACGTTTTTTTGCTAATGATTCAGCGGATAAAATATTAAACTTTATCAATATTAATAAAATAATAGGCAATTCAAACGCCAAGCCAAAACCAAATAAGATTTTGGTATTAAATGACAAATATTCACTTATTTTAGCTTCAAGCTGAACTGGTATTTGGCTTCCTATCAAGCTCATATCTACTTCAAAATTCAAAAAGAATTTTAGTGCCATTGGTATAATATAAAAATAGGCAAATAGTGCACCCAAAATAAATAATAGAGGCGAAAAGATAAAAATTAGTAAGATATTAAGTTTTTCATTCTTATAAAGCCCTGGAGATAAAAACAGATAGATTTGTGTAAGAAATATTGGCAAGGAAATAAAAATAGAAGTCAAAAAAGAGATTTTAATATAGGTGAAAAATATTTCTGTCGGGTTGGTAAAAATCAACCTAGAAAGCTTGATATCATTAAAAACGATAGGCTTTAAGAGTATTTGATATAAATCTTTAGAAAAGAAGAGGCAAGATGAGAAGATGACAATAAAAAATATTATACACCACGCTATCCTATGTCTAAGTTCTTTAAAGTGTGAGTTTAGTGGTTTTTCTATCACGGATTATTCTTCTTTATTTGGCTTTGGTCGATGATTATGTGAATCAGTTTTTGCTGTCGCGTCTTTCAAGCGTTTTTTAAATTGTTTTTCGTGGTCAGCATAAGATGGTTTTGTTTTTGAATTTGTAGGTGTTGTTGAAGATTCTATAGGATCTGAAGAGGTTGTTATGGCGGCTGCCGACTTTGACTTGGCTGCTGCTTTACTCTTTATACCCGCAAGAGAAGATTTGATCCGTTCAGGGGAGGTAGTCTCCTTCTTAACGTCAGTTTCGCTTGCAACATTAGATTCTTCGTCATTTTCTTCGTTGGCGACATCAGATTCTTGTGTAGCAAGTTCAGGCGGTGCCGAAGAAGGTCTTTCTTGTTGTTCCTGTTGAGGTTCTAAATTTTCACTTTCTTCATTTTCTTGGTTTTCTCCAGCTTCTTGCGCAACATCACTTTCGCTTTTTGATCGTTGAATGCCTTTTGCTTTCAATCTTTCTTGCAACCTACTCTTTGCATTTTGTTGCCCCTGTTCTTTTGTTGTATTAAGTTGTTCTTCAAATTCTTTAGATGATTCAAATGATTTTTTAATATTATTCTTCTTTCTATCAGCTAATCGTTTTTGAAGTTTATCGTATGATTTTTGTTGCTCTGGTGAGATTTCGTCTTCAGTATTGTTATCATTTTCTGCGGCATTTGATGATAGAGATTCTGCACCACTATTTTCATTATCAACACTTTTTTTGGTGGCTTCACCACCTTCATCACCATCATTATCTGGATTAGGGTTTTCTTCCTCTCCTTCTTCTTGTGGCACAATTTCAATATCGGTTGGAAGTGATCTATTGACTTGTTCTGGATCTTGCGAGTCTTTTGTGCCGGTCTTATCTGTGTCACCTTGATCACGACCAGACGCAGTTGATTCAGTAGATTTCGTAGAAGGGAATTTAGAAGCTTGAAGCTTTGCGACTTTTTGATTATAGTTTTTCACTTCGACATCAGATCTATGAGCAACAGCGGAGTTCTTATTTACGATTTCGTTTTGCTCTTTAATGCTATTATCTATTTCTTCGATATCCCCTTCTTCTTCTCCGTTTTTTATTCTTTCTTTTTGAGCCTCTAAGGATTCGATCTTTTCTTTCGCGCCAGAAATATTATTTTTGGCTACTTTAAGAGTCGTTTTAGATTGTCCAATGGAGCTCTTCTCAAAGTTTTCGCCAACTTCCGTTCTCGCTTCATTAGCAACTTCAGATTGTTCATTGATAATTGCATCTTGTTCAGCAATTTCTTGATCAAGTTTAGTGGTGTCTGCCTTTCCACCATTTTTTTGCGCTTCTTTTTGAAGTTTTTGTTTATCAGAAATTTTCTGCGCTTTTTTTGATTGTGCAGCACCAATTTTAACATTAGCATCAACCAATCGATCTGCAGCTTCGGACTTTGCCTCATTTTCTTCTAGCGAATCACTGACTTCATATCCTTGAAGGCCCTCTATCTCTTTATCTACAGTGTCATTATGTTTTTCTTGGGCCTCGCTTCGATATCCTGCTTTTTTAGAATCTTTAACATTAAGTTGCCTTTTTGCTGCTGAAGACATTTTTTTTCTCAATCTTCCCGTTGTGCTTTTATCTTTCATCGCTTCTTCTTGCTCATCAAGGTAATCTAGTTCTTGCATAGCGGACATTTGGCCACCAATATCCCTCATCTCATCAGGAGTAGATTGTTTTTGATTAGCTTTTATTGTTGCTTTAATTTTGTCTTGTTCTGCTTTTGGTCTAGCAAAGTTAGTACCTTTTGCCATCTTATTAATTTCGCCTTGTTTTTCTAGTTGCGCGATTGCCTCTTTTGCTGCTTTACTAGTTGTCATTGCTTCAACAGTTGCCGCAACTGCAGATACTGTTCCAACCGCTGCCCCGGCAACTCTATTTGCCGTTCCAGCAACCACTGACTTTGCTATATCCCTTCTAGCTTCAATTCTTTTATCTTCATCTTTAGACACAAGATTTGCTAAATTTTCTCCCGCTTTACTCGTCTTCTCGATAGCAGTATTTTTAGCTGATGCTACGCCGTCATAAGCAGCCTTTCCAGCACCTTTAACTCCATCTTTAACCGATTTTGCAGTGTCAGAAACAGATTTTTTTACGGAATTTGCAATTTCTTTTCTATATTCTTCATCCCTTAATTTTCCAACAGTCTCAATGCCTGCATTAATTTTATCCTTAGCTATCGCTCCTGCTCTTAGAGCTTTTCCGGCCGTGGATCTTTTAATATTAAGTTTATTATCTTTTCTTAATTCATCTCTTTGCTCTTTAGTTAATTTTTTTGCTCCTTCTTTAAATTCGGAAGAAGAGAAGGATGTCTTAGCATCTTTTTCTCCCATGCTTTTCATAATAGTAGAATCTCCCGATATCATTCCTCCAATTCCCTGCCTAGCTGCTTGTGCAGCTGCACCAATGACGTTTGATCCATGGTATTTATCTAGCCCTTTCTGGTCTTTTAGTCGTTTGATTTCTTTTTCATCCATGCCCATCTTCTTACCAGCTTTGTTTATCGCATCTTCTCTAACTTTATTAAGCTCTTTTTGCTGTTCCTCTGGAGTCATTTTGCTTAATTTAGAAACATTATCTTTTTTGTAATCTGATACCGCATTTTTGGCTGCTTTTTCCAATTTAGATCTTTTTTGTGAATCGGCTTTATTTTTTCTGTTGGCACTATCTCTTCTTTGATCAGCTAGTTTACCTGAGTCAAATACTGCCATATCCAGTCTTTGCACCATTTCTTTTGCCCCTGTTTTTTCATAGGCTTTGGAAGCGGCGCTGGAAGCCATTTTTTTAGCTTGCCCAACAGCTTGAGCAACGCCTGATCCTAAATCACTAGCGGATATACCACCACTGATATCAGAGGCAACAGATGACATAAAGCCTATAAATTTATTCATTAGAGAGGCTATTACCCAGATAAATAAGATAGTAAATATGGAGGGTATCCCATCTGGATTACCAATATTTCCAGTTTGCATTTGCGGATTATTAACGGGAGGCAGTGATGATATTGTCCAAAAAGATAGAAGGCTGATTCTAGTAATAATATTGATTGTCCAAACTTCATCCCAGCATATTTTATAGCCCAGAGCCATTTTGATGACTTCATACATCAACATATTAAAGAAGGCTAAGGTGGTTAGGATTAGTATTTGTTGTAGTGAGAAGCCAATTAATTGTTTTAGCCAATTATCAAACATCTCTTTTGTTTGGTTAAACAAAATAAAGATAAAAAATATTGGACCTAAAGTAAATAATATCGACATGAATATTTGTGCGGTCAAATATAATAGTACTGCATTTGATACAGCATAGACATATAGCACAAAACTCATGATAACAATTAACAAGTAGGCCCAGCCAAAGATACTTGCAAATAATAGAGCTGATATTTTCTTTAGAACTGCGTCAGAGAAGAATATTCCAAACACACGATCTACACTACTAAATAATATTGATTTATCATAATAATCAGCATTATTAATTGCGCTTTGTAACTCTGGAGAGGTGTCAAATGAAGATGCCATTAAGAATGCTAAATGATCGCTGCCTCCTTTAAAAAATCTAACAAATAAAGAATTGAACCAATCCCATCCTGTAGGGCTTACAAAAAGATAAATAATACCAATCTTTGCAACTCTAGCAATAATTTCCGACTGATTCAGTTCACTAACACCCATTAAATAAGTTAAACCAAAGAAAGTGAACATTAATACTATGGCAACATTTAATATAAGTTGATATCTGGAATCATTG
>JADHOZ010000010.1 GCA_016778745.1 Rickettsiales bacterium | reverse complement strand
TGATACTGAGCTTTTATGTGATGTTTATATTGAATTAAGAGGCGGTGCGCAAGAGGGCTTAAATTTTGGAGCTAATCAAAAGGATGAGGATAGTGAAAATAATAGGGTAATTGATTTATCTGAATTTAAAAATAAGGAAGTTATTAAGAGTAGGAATTTTAAGTTAAGTGATGATGAGTTAAAGGGTCATGAAGAATTCATAACGAAACATATTAAAGATAATTTCTGGTATCAGTAATTATTAGTCTAAACCACCAAAAATGATAAACCCACAATCTTTATATAATATTATAGGTGATGAGATAGTTAATTGGCTTTTATGGCTAGTGATCGTTTTTGTTGGTGGTGTTCTGTATTATTTAAGTTTTGAGAAATCCTTTGATTATTATCTATATTATTTTTTAGTATTTTTCATTGTTGGAATTGGTGGTTTATGCTTAAATAGATCATTTTGCTTATTGGTGGTTTGTGTTTTTTTAGGTGGGGCATTTTACGCAAAATCGTATCATTATTTCTTTTTAGATTTTATTAAAATTGATGGAAAAGTTTTTGTGAATGGTACTGCTAGGGTGTTGGAAGTAAAAAAATCTTCTTTAGTTCTAGTTGATTTGGAGTTGTGTCGGTCTGAATTTATTTCAAAAGTGCATAAGTCGAAAGAAACAAAAGTTCGAAAAAGCACTATTGTCAATAATTATTTAAATCTTCCAAATTATCAGGAAATTGATAGGGAGTTTATTGATAAAAAAGATTCGTATATGGATGTTTCTTGGGTAAGAAAAAGTGGTAAGGATTATTTGCCAAATGTGCCAAAAAAAATTATTCTGAGTCTTAAGAATAATAAAAATTGTTGTGATGTTAACGATGTGATAAAGTTTCGTGCTTTGTTAAATGAAAAAGAGGAAGATGATTTTATTCACTATAATCAATATCATAAGATTGGCGCCTTTGGTTTTTTGATAGGTGAGATTGAGATTGTAAAGAAGGGTAAGATTGATCGAGTTGGGCAATATTTTCTATCGTTGCGGGAGAAAATTGATAATGATTTGGATCAAATTAGTGATGTAGATACAAGGTCAATTATTAAAGCCATCTTAATTGGTAAAAGAGATGAGATTAACCCCGATTTACAAGATAAAATTCGTAGGTCTGGTTTGGCGCATTTATTGGCAATTTCTGGATTACACTTATCCATTGTTGCGGGAATGTTTTTTATGTTATCTCGGATTATTTTAGTGCGTTTTGAGAGATTTTCACTTCATTATGATACGAAAAAGATTGCTGTTTGGGTGGCAATTATGGCGAGTGTGTTTTATCTAAATATTAGTGGTCAAGGTGTGTCAGTGCAAAGGGCGTTTTTGATGATTTTATTTGGTTTTGTTGCTGTATTAATGGATGAAAAACCTAATTTTCGCCATATGGTTTTTTTGGTCCTGTTGTGTCTGGTGGTGTTTAATCCATATATAATATTTATGGTAGGATTTCAGTTATCGTTTATCGCGGTTATCAGTGTCATTTTGGTTGGAGAGTTTTGGCAGGAAAGATTTCGCGAAAACGTTACTTCGAAGTTTAGCTCATATTTTATATTAATTGTCTCAACATCTTTTTTGATTCAGATTTTGACTGCGCCAATTTTAATTAAGAATTTTGGCTTTGTTTCATTGATTTCTATTATTGCAAATTTAGTTGCGATTCCGTTTCTTAGTTTTGTGATAATGCCATTTGTATTTTTCTTATTATTCTTAATGCCCTTTGGTATTGAGGAATATTTATTTGGGATTTTGCTAAAGCTCATGGGGGTTTTTCTAAGAATTGTTGAGATTTCATCATCTTTTAAATATTCAGCAATATCGCTACCTTTTTTATTTGATGACTTTTTGGTATTTTTGTTATTTTTTGCATGCTTAGGGTTGTTCTTAGCAATAAATCATATGAGATATTTATTTGCCATGATGATTTTGGCTGTGTTTGTGTTAGGATTTTTTGTTAAATTTTTTGAACAAAAAGATGATATAGTTTGGGATAAAAAAAATAAATTTTTTGCTTTATATGATCAAAATTTGGGGCTGATTTTTAGTAAAAAATTAAGAAATAAAAGATTGCAGAATGCTTTAATGAGGAAGTATAGAGAAGATGAGTTGAAAATATTGGGCGAGAATGAGTTTAATAGTAAAAAATTTACGAAAATCAATTGCGATATGAATAGGTGCGAGATTGAAGTTTTACGGGGTAGAGATGTTGGGAGGGTACTTATTTTGCTGAAGAGAAATAAGGTGGAGTTTTGTAATAAGGGGTATGATAAGATAATTAACCTGAATTCAAAATATTTGAATTATGATTGTGGTGATGCAAAGAATTCGTGACACGGGGTTTTTAATTTTCTGATTGATAAAAATTATTTTTTAAAAACCCAAAGCTTGACGCCAAAAAAGTTGTAATAGGTGACTATGAATATAGTCATTAGGTTTGCAATTTCGGGAATTATTTGGAAGAGCTCTACTATAATTTTTAGTATGATTGTGCTCAAGGCAAGAGATGTTAGATAAAAAGTAAAATAGCGGTGGAACAATTTGGCATTTTGTGAATTAAAAGACCATTTACTGTTGAAATAATAGCCAAAAGCTACACCAACTATGAAGGCTAAAGCATTAGATATTAGGTAATGTATGTGAAGGATATTTAGTAATATCAGGAAAGTTGAATAACTAATGATGGTGCCGATTGTGCCAATAATTAGGAATCTGATTAGTTGTTTGGATGCGGGATGATTTTTTATTTGTTTTGCTAGATCGACTATGAAATCCATTACTTCTTAAATGGTGACCCCAACGGGATTCGAACCCGTATTTCCACCGTGAAAGGGTGGCGTCCTAACCGTTAGACGATGGGGCCTCTATGGCCAAGGATGGGGCATCTTAAATGTGGTGATTGATAAAATCAAGATTTTATTTTGGGTTATTAATTGATGGACGGGATTTGTGATCCCGTCTATCTTTAGGCGTTCAGCTTTAGAGCTATTGGCAGGCTAGGCATTCTTCATAACGATTATCTTCTTGAGGAGTATTTTCGTTTGAGATTTGGAGTGGCTCATCTACTTTTTTAAACATGTCGTCAGTTGTGTTTTTGTGAGAGACTTTATCAGCTCTTGCAACTGAAGTTGAGCGGCAATAGTAAAGGCTTTTTGAGCCTTTTTGCCACGCTCTGAAATGGATTTCGTGAAGGTCTTTTTTGGATACATTTCCAGGTAAAAAGACGTTTACACTTTGGGCTTGGCAGATATAGGGTTGACGTTCTGCGGCTAGATCGATAACCCATCTTTGATCAACTTCTTGAGCAGTTTTGAAAACTAATTTTTCGTGTTCATCTAAGAAATCTAGATGTTGAACTGATCCTTCATTTGTTGTGATTGAAGACCAAACGCTTTCTGTATTTTGGCCTTTTGATTCCAGTAGTTTGATGAGATTTTTATTTCTGACGCTAAATGAGCCGGTAAGAGTTTTTTGCGTATATGAATTAGCGGCAAATGGCTCAATACCTGGAGAAGAATTATTAGCGATGATTGAGATTGATGCAGTTGGGGCGATTGAAAGTTTATTTGAAAATCTTTCTTCGATACCAACTTCGGCGGCATCTGGGCAGGCGCCTCTTTCTTTCGCTAAAATTTTAGAAGCTTTATCAACCCCTTCTTTGATATATTGGAAGATTTTTTTGTTCCATACTTTACTCATTGCTGATTCAATTGGAACATTTTTGCTTTGTAAGAATGAGTGAAATCCCATAACTCCAAGCCCAACACTTCGTTCTCTCATGGCAGAATATTTTGCTTTTTTCATGGAATCGGGGGCTTTGTTGATGAAGTCTTCCAAGACATTATCTAAGAAACGCATGATGTCCTCGATGATTTGGTCATTTTCTTTCCATTCATCGTAGAATTCTAAGTTTAGAGATGATAGGCAGCATACCGCAGTTCTGTCATTTCCAAGGTGATCAACGCCAGTTGGAAGGGTAATTTCGCTACATAGATTTGAAGTTTTTACTTTCAAGCCTAATTTTTTATGGTGCTCAGGGATAGATTTGTTGACGTTATCGATAAATAAAATATATGGCTCTCCTGTTTCCACTCTGGCGGTTAGGAGTTTAATCCATAGATCTCTGGCTTTGACGGTTTCAACGGTGCGTCCATCGTGAGAACTTATCAAGTCAAAATCTTCATTTTTTTCAACAGCTTTCATAAAATTATCAGTGACAGCAACACCATGATGAAGATTGAGCGATCTTCGGTTTGGATCTCCGCCAGTTGGTCTTCTAATATCAATAAATTCTTCAATTTCTGGGTGATTAATCGGTAAATAAACTGCCGCTGAACCACGTCTTAGGCTTCCTTGAGAGATTGCGAGAGTTTGTGAGTCCATAACTTTAATGAAAGGAACAATTCCAGAGGTTTTGCCATTTCCTCTAACAGTTTCACCAATGGATCTAATATTACCCCAATAGCTACCAATCCCACCGCCCCTTGACGCTAGCCACACATTTTCATTCCATAGTCCAACAATTCCTTCTAATGAGTCTGGTGATTCGTTTAAAAAACATGAAATTGGTAGACCCCTATCGGTTCCACCGTTGCTTAATACGGGAGTGGCTGGCATGAACCATAGGTTTGAGATGTAGTCATAAAGTCTTTGTGCGTGGTCTTGGTCGTCAGCGTAGTAGCTAGCGACTCTTGCAAAAAGGTTTTGATTTGATTCGCCGGGCATTAAATAGCGATCTTTCAGTACTGCTTTTCCAAAAGCACTTAATTTTTCATCTCTTTTGTGATCAACTTCTATTTTAATTTCTGGTTTTGATGCCGCTTTCTTAATAGATTTTTTCGCTGATGGTTTGGTTGTTTTTTTAATATTTTTTTTAGTCATAAGTAACAATAAATTTTAGTTTTGATAGTCAGCTTTTAAATCTTGCCGTTTCATCCAAGAACACAACATATAGTAGGTATAATAAATAATGAACACTATATGTTGTGGATTTCTAATTTTTATTTCTAATTTTTATAAATGTCTAGAGGGTTTTTTAAAAAGTTTTTCATTATTTATTTTGAGCAGCTTAAATAGGGCTTTGGCTTTATTATAAATTTCTTCTAATTCCGATTTTGGGTCAGAATTATAGGTAATTGCGCCGCCAACTTGAAATTCAAATGTATCTTTATTGGTAATTAATGTGCGAATAACGACCGATAAATTTAAGTAGTCATGGCTAATGATACCAATGGTTCCGCTATAAATACCGCGCTTGAAATTTTCCAATTGTGCAGCGGTTTCAATTGCCTTTATTTTGGGGGCGCCAGTCATTGATCCTGGAGGAAAGCATGAAGATACAGCATCAAGACAGTTAAATTCGGGGCTAATATGTCCAGAGATGGTGGAAGACATATGATGAATATTTTTATATGAAGTAATTTCAAATATTTTCCCAACCTTAATGGAGTTTATTTTGCATATTCTGGATAGGTCATTTCTTACTAAATCAACGATCATTAGATTTTCTGCTTTTTCTTTCTCGCTATTTTTGAGATATTCTTTGTTTTTTTGGTCTGACTCTGGGTTTTGTCCTCGTGGGCTTGTGCCTTTAATTGGTTGTGAAATAATGTTATTATTAGATGATTCTAAAAAAAGCTCAGGGCTTGAAGAAATGATATAATTATCGTCAATTTTTAGAAAAGAGGAGTAGTTAGCTGGGCTTAGGGTTGTTAATTCGTGAAATAAATTAAAATTATCTTGTTGGCTTAATGCCTCTTGGAATTTGCCATAGAATTTCCGTGTTAAGTTGGTTTGGTAGAATTCGCCATTCGCTATTTTTTCTTTTATTTGTTTAATTGTCTCTAGATATGTTTCGTCTCTGAAATTTGAGTTAATTTCCGTTACTTTGGTTTTTTGATTACCCCCCTTAGAGTCTGGTAAGTTGTGAATGAAGTCTATATATTGTTTTGCACTAACATTACAGCGTAGCGTTTTTGATTGGTGACAAAATTCTAAAATTAGGTGATAACTTGAAAAATAAATAGGAATTTGTGGTATGAATTCTTGGTTTGAAAATGTTAGATTTTCAAAATTTACAGCAGATTCGTAAGAAAGATAGCCGAAGAATTTATCCTGAGATTTTTCAATGATATTTTTTACTTTGAAGAAGTCTTGCGTGATGATTTTTTCTTTTTCAAATAGTGCAATAAAGCTTTTTGAGTTGGCTAATTCTTGATGTAAGCCAGAATAGAGAAAGCACCAATTGCCTTGGTAATGATGCGCTATTTTTTGTGCTAATGCGATTGGTTCTTGCCAAGGTAGGGTTATTATTTTCATGAATTTTTGAGTATTTTTAGTAGTTTTTTAGAAATGTCAGTCTTTAATTTTTGGTTTTGAAATTTACTGACTGGCAAAATTAGATAGGCTGAATTGCTTAAGAATATTTCATCTATGTTTTCTAATTCATCTATTTTTGCAAGTTTTTCAGTTATTTTAATTGGTGATATTTCTAGTAATTTTTCTCTTTTAGTGCCAGGAATCAGATTGGTTGATGTTGGTGGAGTAAAAATTTGATTATTTTTGACCCAAAAAATATTGGCACTTGATGTTTCGGCTATGTTTTGGTTTTGATCAAGCATGATTGCATCAAAATGATTATTTTCCTTAGCTTCAATTTTGCTTAAAATATAGTTTAGGGCATTGCTGGTTTTTCCTAGATATTGGTTTGGAGTTTTGTAAGATGAGATTCCAAGAGAAATATTTTGTGGTCTTGGTCTAGAATTTTGGGTAGTAATTAATAATAATGCTTTGTTATTTTTTTTTGGAAGATATCCAATGCTACCTTGGCCACGTGATATTTGAATTTTCAGAATACCATTTTTAACTTTATTTTTGTCGATTAATTTTTGGCATTTTTTTTCAAGATTCGTAGAATTAAAATTAATTTTTAGGTTTTTGAGACCAAATATTAGCCTTTTTAAATGTCTTTCAAAATCATATATGCGATGATTTTGCACCAAGCATGTTTCAAAAATTCCGTCACCAAAGAGATAGCCTCTTTCATTAATTGAAATTTTTGCTTGAGTTTGAGTTGTTAATCGCTGATTTTTATAAATAAATGTATGCATTATTTTGTAACCAAAATGTTAAGGCACTATTAATAAAGAACATGCCAAAATCTCGAAAGAAAAAATCTAAAAAGAAACAGCATAGAACGCATCCTCTTAGATTCATTATAAAGTGGGGATTTTTTTGTTCAATCTGGATTGCGATAGTTGCTATGCTGGGATTGTTCATATTTTTTAAAGGATTGCCCGATTTAAACAGTCTTAAAAAAGTTGATGGATCTCTTATTCAAATTAACTATTCCAATAATCGCGTTATCACTAGTGATAGTGGTATTTATGATACTGACGTTAGTTATTATGATTTCCCAAGAAACCTTGTTAATGCGGTTGTGGCAATTGAAGATAGAAAGTTTTTTGAACATAATGGGGTTGATATATTTGGTATTTTGCGTGCTTTTTATGTTAATTATAAGAAAGGCAAAATTGCACAAGGTGGTAGTACGATAACGCAGCAATTAGCTAAATTGATGTTTTTAACTCCGCAAAGAAGTATTAAGAGAAAGATTGAAGAATTATTATTGGCGATTCAATTGGAGCGTAAATTTTCAAAAGAAGAAATAATCACTTTTTATTTGAATAAAGCTTATTTTGGTGCGGGAAATTATGGTGTAAAAAATGCAGCTAAGGGATATTTTGATAAAGAGGTTAGTGATCTTAATTTAAATGAATGTGCAATTTTAGCTGGCCTTTTAAAGGCTCCATCAAAATTATCGCCAAAAAATAATAAAAAATTGGCTGAAATTAGGGCTAATGTGGTTTTAAAAGCAATGATTGAGGAGGGGTATGTTGACGAAAATCATATTGAACAAATAGATGACGATGCAAACTATAAAATCGATCATCTGCAGCGCCTTTATTTTGTTGATTATGTAAAAAAACATTACCAGGAATTTTTAAGTCAAAATGATGAGAAGGAGCAGATAATAAAGATTACAACTACGATGGATTATGAATTACAAGAACGATTAGAAAATATTACTGATCGATTTGTTGTTAAAAATAAAGCTGATCTAAAAAAATCTCAATTAGCCGTTATGGTAATGTCGTTTGACGGTGCAATTTTGGCAATGACTGGGGGTAGAGATTATCAACATAGTCAATTTAATAGGGCGGCGGATGCGAAGAGGCAAACGGGGTCGGTATTTAAAACAATCGTTTATTTAGCGGCGTTTGAAAAGGGTGCTAAAATTGATGATATAATGGAAGATAAAGAGGTTACCTACGGAGATTGGCTGCCACAAAATTATAAAGGTAAATATTTTGGTGATGTTACTTTGAAAGAAGCATTTGCCAAATCGTTAAATTCGGTTGCTATTAATTTAGGAAAAAAGATTGGTGGTGAAGAGATAAAAAAAATGGCACGAAAATTAGGTGTTTTTTCTGATATTCAGACTAATGATTTAACAATTATGCTCGGATCAAGTGAGTTATCTTTGTTAGAAGTCGTTAGTGTTTACGCCTCTATTGCTAATGATGGGTCGCCAGTCATTCCTTATTTTATTAATGAAATAAGCGATGGAAGAGGAAATATGATGTATGAAAGATATTCATCTGGATTACCCCGGGTTGTTAGTGAGCAATCTTTGTTAAATATTAAGGAGCTACTAAGAGAGGTTGTCGTCAACGGAACAGGTAAGGTAGTTAACAGGATCGAAAATAACCATTCTAAATTAATTTATGGCAAAACTGGAACGAGTCAAAAGTATCGTGATGCTTGGTTTGTTGGTTTTGACAAAGATTATGTGGTTGGTGTTTGGATAGGAAATGATGATAACAGCCCCACTAAAAATATTAGCGGCGGGTCATTGCCGGCACAATTATTTGGTGAAATCATGAGTGGCTATTGATATTTTTTTTGTCGAAAATGAAATTTGAACATAGTGTTCAAATTTCATTTTCGACAAAAAATGGGAATTGGTCTTGGATTTTTAATGGGGCAATTAGTTTGCATGAACGCTAAAAAATCACCGCGAAAAGGGTTGTTACAACATAGCTGTTGTTTTTAATAATCTAAATTGGAATTACTTTGTCCGATGCGGACCTTGAACGTAATGGTGGGTCTGGGTGGACTTGAACCACCGACCTCACGCTTATCAGGCGTGCACTCTAACCAGCTGAGCTACAAACCCATTACATTATAAAAACGAGGGTCGAAATTTATTGCTAAGGTGATTAAAAGTCAAATATTTATTATTTATTGAGCGCTAGCTTTGTCCTTTATTTTCTTTTTGGTCTTGTTGTTCTTTTATTTTTTCTTCGGATGTTATTAGTGAACTTTTTACGGTGCCTTCTTCTTTTTCTGTAAAATTAAATACTGTTTCACCTAGCATTTTTTTTGCTTCAGATATGGCGTCTTTGTTTTGTGATACGACGTCTGATACGCGATTTTCTGCGTTTTGTACTACTTTTTTACTGTTTCCCGATTCATTGAGTAATTCTTCGTTTTTTAGACCTATTCCTCCTAATTCGTAATTGTCAATATGATTGTGTTTAGCATCTTCTTCCAGTTTGGCTGTTAACGCTTCTGGATCAATATCAGCTCTTCCACCTTTGTATCGTCAGATTCACTTTTATTATCGCTTGGGCTATTTAATTTTGGATCTACAAGTAAAGATTCTCCTTTAGGAGCGTTGTTTTTTGACATAATTAAATAAATTGTTCTCTAATAATTCTCTCTTCTAGGGAGTGATTTGGGTCAAATAATATTTCAAATTTCGTTGTTGTGTCTTCGAATACTTCAGCTTCTTTGATATTTCTAATTTCGGTGAAGTCTGCCGTTGCATTTACTGGTCTGGTTTCATATTTGAGGACTTCAAATTTTATTTTTGAGTTTCTTGGCAGTAGAGCGCTTTTGATTTTTTTTGGTCTAAAAGGGCATATTGGGGTTAGAGCCAGTACTTCTGATTTTAGGGGAATGATTGGCCCTCCGGCGGAGTAATTGTAAGCTGTACTTCCGGCTGCTGTTGATACTAGTACTCCGTCAGCACTTAGGCAGTCTATTCTTTCTTTGTTATTTATTAAAATTCTGATTTTAGCAGCTTGGCTTGATTGTCTAAGAAGCGACACTTCATTGATGGCTAACTGTGTATGGATTTTATTATCAATGTCAGTGACTTTCATTTTTAAGGGGTGAATGATGGTTCTGGTGGCATTAATTATTAACTCTTCTAGATTATCATTTTCTTCAAATGAATTCATTAAAAAACCTAGTGTTCCGCAATTTATGCCATAGATTGGTAGGTTTAGGTCTTGATACTCGTGAAGTAAATGTAGAAGAAGACCGTCTCCCCCAATTGCTATGACTAGGTCTATATTATCAACTTCTTTGTGATTTAGCGTGAGATCTCTGAAATTATATTTGCCCAATATTTTGTCTTTTTTTCTGATAGCTTCGTTATTGCTCTTGGCAGCTATGATGGCTATGTTCATAAAAAACTGTTAATTTCTGAGTTCATATAAGGCTATGGCTGTTGCTACTGAAGCATTTAGGCTTTCACATTTTTCATTTATAACAATTTTGGTTAGTAAATCGCAATTCTTTTTTATTAATTTTCTAATTCCTTCTCCTTCTGAGCCAACGATTAAGGCTATATTTTCGTAGTTTTTTAGGTCTGCTATGTTTTCTTCTCCTTCTCCGGCAAGGCCCGCGACCCAGTAATCTAGTTTTTTTATCTTCTCTATGAGGTTGTTAATGTTGGTGACAATTGTGATATTTATATCTTCAATTAGTCCGACTGAAGTTCTGATTGTGGTTGACGTTTCGCTTATTGAGTTATGTTCACTAAGAATTAACTCTTCAACTCCAAATGCAACAGCACTTCTAATTATGGCGCCGATATTATGTGGATCAGTTATTTGGTCTAAGATTAAGAGTGTTGGTAGCTTGTGCTTTTTTTCGTTTAGATTGTGGAGTTTGGTTAGGAGGTCTAGTTGTGAGTTGGTTTTTAGTTTTGAAGCTAGTAGTGCATATCCCTGATGAGGAGAGGTGGTATTATCAACAGTATTAGATATGACTTTATTGTCTTGGATTTTTATTAAATGAGAGATCTTTTCTTTAAGGGTTTTGTTTGAGTTTAGAAAAATTTGAAATTCTTCTTCATTATTTTTACTAATTAATATTTGGTAGAATTGCCTTTTTTGTTTTTGTAGTGAATTGTAGAAAGAGTGTTTTCCAAATATCCAAATGTGATTGTTATTAATAGTTGGCTTTGAGGGTCTTGAGGGTGATTTTTGGTGTTTGGTGTTTTTTGAAATTATTTTTTTAGTCGCTTTTTTCTTCATCTTCTTCATTTTCTTTATCGTCTTTATCGTCTTTATCGTCTTTATCGTCATCATTATCAATGTCTTCGATGTTTTCGTTTTCTTTGAATTTGATTAAAATATCGATATCTAAATTTTCAGTTATTTTTGAATTTACTTCATTTATTGCTTCTTGTCGTAAATTATTTTCGATGTTGTCTTTTACTTTCTCAAAAGGTAGAGCTTGTGCATCTCGTACATCAGTCACTTTAATGATGTGCCATCCAAATTTTGTTTTAATTGGATCAGATACATCATTTAACTTTGCGCTTTTGATTACTTTTGCAACTTCTTCAATAATATTTCCTTCTAAAACATATCCAAGTTTTCCACCATTTTGAGCGCTATTTGTATCAATTGAATATTGTTTGGCAACTTCTTCAAAATTTTCGTATTTTCCTTTTTTAAGGGCTATTTTTGCCTTCAAAGAGTTTGCTTTAGTTTTTGTGACAATGTGATATACTAGATATTCTTTTTTGCCTTTGAGATCATCGCTTAATTTGGCATATTTTTCCAATATGTCTTCCTTGCTAATTTCGTTTTTAGCAACTTCTTCAATGTAGGCTTGGCGAATGATCTGGGTTCTGGATTCTTTGATTTTTTCTTTAACGGAATCGAGTTGGGAAATTTTTAGCTTTTTCGCTCTTCTAAGTATTTCTTTTTCGAGATAGATTTCTTTAACTAGAATCTTAGTTACCTCTTCGGGTAAGGATTCTAAATCTGGTGATTTTGTTTCTTTGCCGCCGAAATTTTGAGCGCTAAAGATTTTATCCAACCTTTCTTGTACTTCTGATTTATAGATCTTTGTGTTGTTAACCTTGGCAATGATTACTTGGTCTTTATTTTGCATAATAAAAAACGAAGTAATGATGATTGCTGCTATAACGATAGTTGAGATAGCGAATATTTTTGTTGAATTTTTTAATTTTTTCATAGCTCTTTATAAGAATTTTGTTATGTAAGAAGAATATGTTTGATAGCCTTCGCATATTTCTTTCAATTTAGTCATTAGTTGCGAACTATCAAGATTATTATCAATTTTGTTTGATAATATTCCGCCAGTTAGTAGTAGGTTATTGATTCCAAAGTTGTTTGCGCCTTTTATATCGGTTTCGAGTCCGTCACCTATTGCTAATATGTCTGTTTTGTTAATATCTTGGTTGAATAATTTGCAGGTTGTTTTATATACTTCTTCGTAAGGTTTTCCGAAATATTGTACCTTACCTCCTAGTTTTGAATATTCTTTAGCAATGACTCCGGCGCATAGCATTTCAGTTCCATTTTGTCTGACTACTATTACATCTGGATTAACGCAGATTAATGGTAAGTTATTTTGAATTGCCTCGTTGATTTGTGGTAATTTTTCTTCGATTGTCGAATTATCTCCATCAAAACCGGTAGTTAAGGCAAAACTGGCTTCATTAGCATTATTGGTTATGTGGTAATTTAGCCCGTCTAGTAAATCGATATCTTTTTGTGGTCCTATGTAGAAATATTTTTGGCCATATTTTTGGTAGTTGTTATTTTGGTTGTCTTGTAAATGTAGATAGGTTGCTTCTCCGGATGACATGACAAAGTCATATAGGTCGGGAGTGACACCAAATTTTTGTAAAACATTTTCTACTTTAAAGGCACGGCGCGGCGCATTGGAGAGAAAGCAGATTTTTTTATTTTGGGACCTTAAATCTTTAATTGTTTTGATAGAACCTTCATAGGCACTTTGTCCATCGTGGACTACGCCCCATACGTCAAATATGTAGTACTGGTAATTGCTTGAGATTTCATTTAAGTTATTTATATATTGCATCTTAGTTGAATAATTTAGCGAAGAAATTCTGTTTATATTTTAATTTAGCTTTGTCACCTAGTCTTATTTTGTCAATATTTTTGGAGTTGTTAATGACAATCCAAGAGGTTTTAGGATCTATTTTATCACTTACCTTACCTTGAGCAATTATTCTATTTTCTATCTCTATTTCTTCGGTGATAGGATTTTCAACTTCATATTTGCCGGTAATTTCAACCTTATCACCTTTTTTTAAACCGTCAAGCGCCCCTAGAGAGATTTTAAATATTGTTTTCTTTTCATATTGTCTTTTTTCTAGAATATATCCTGTTTTGGCAAAAATATTTTTTAGATTGGTCGTTATTTTTTGTATTGCTGTCAATGCCGCTTCTCTTACGAGGCCGTCATCTCGTTTTACTCCCTCTTCGTTTTCGCCACCAATTTGTAGTGCTCCTAAGGAAAATCCACCTTTTCTTTTGACACTCTCGGCCCTTGATTTGTTGGCCTTAAATTCGACTGTATCAATGGCTGTTAGTGAGGGTAATTCAAATATTTTTATATTTCCCGAAACGCTACTTGAGTATTTATATTGGGGTGGAATTGTGACTACTCTTAGAGAATTTGGGTCTACATAGGTGCTGCCATTCACATATTTTGAAGTAAAACTGGCATTTGATATTGATCCTGAAATTGCATAATCGGCTATTTTAGGACCTTTGTAATTTGTTTTTCCCTTTAATTCGTTTAACGCAATTTCATTTGCTAGTTTTTTATTGGCTGATCGATCCACAATCTCGGCTAGTCTTTCTCTTGATAAAATACCTTCAATATAATCCGCTATTGATTTTCCCAAATTACTTTGAGTAGAAACGGCATTATTATTTTCATCTAGAGAAAACACTACTACTTTGGGAGATTTGTGCTGCAGCTCTTCTTTGCTTGGCATAAAGTCTGTTTTGCCTAAAAATTGCGGTTGATAATTATCAAAATTCTTTTTGATATTTAGGGAGCAAGAGCTGACTAATAATGTTATGAATAGTATTTGTAGTAATTTCATTTGGTTCTTAGTTTAATATTCCAATTATTTGCAAGATGTCTTCTCTTTCTAGTCTTTCATCAAGCTCTTTTATTGATGACAGGAAGGACTGTTTTTTATTTATTGTGGAGCTGCCACTTAGAGTTATTTTATTACTGGCTATTACGTTATTGTTGATAATATTTTTGAAAGTGATGTGTGTTTTGGTGATATAATTATTTAAAATATAGTGCGTGTCTTGTTCTAGAGAAATTTTTAGGATGATTTGGTCTTTAGATGTATTGGCGCTTCTTGATATTTTAATATTTTCTTTATTTAAATATTTTGTTATTAAGTCTTTGATCACTTGGTTTGTGGTTGAGATGTAGAATTCTACTTTATTGGTAAATTTTTCTAACTCTAATTGGTATTTGAGTAATCGCTCGAGCTCTTGATCGATATTTTTGTCTTGTAGAATTCGTAATTTAAGTTCAGCTTCTTTTGCTAGTGCGTTGATTGTAAGCAGGTTATTTCTTCTATTGATCGCGTTGGTATTTTTTGATGATTGATCAAGTTGAATAATTTTTTTCTTGATAATATTTAATCTTTGTTTTTGTTGCCTTAGGAATTCTTGTCTTGGAATAGAGACTTCAATGAAATGATTTTGATTTATTTTTTGTGATTTTGATATTGTGTAGTTAGAAAAGGTGATCTTTTCGATATTTTCACTTACTTTTTGTCTGACTTCATCATAAGTGTCGTAGTTATTTTCTTGCATTAATGTTGAGGTACTGGCAGATATTGTGGTCATTAACTTTGCTGCGGCGTCAGCTAATGCTAATTTTGTTGCTTGGCTTAGAGTATATCCTTGTGCAGTTCCGTAAATAAATTCAGCATTATTTTGGGTAGGATTTATATACCAAATTGGTTCCAACAGATTTGTTTTAGTTGAGCAGGAAAATAGAAGAGATATGAATAAAAAGGACTTGATAGATTTTTTAGTTACCAAGTTCTTTAAAAATGTCTGAGCTGTTATTTTGAGTGTCATTGATTCTTGAAGATGCGGCCTTGGCTTTAGCAGACTTTTCAGCTTCTTTGTTGTAAGAAGAGCAAGAGAAAATAATTAGCAATAGTGATAAAACAGATATTATTTTTAGCATTTTTACTTTCTTTCTTTTTCTAACTCGTCGAATAGATCTTTTGTTGCTTCTTGAGCTTTGTTAATATTTTCACGACCAATATTTAGTTTTGCAGCTCTAGCAGCGAAGGTTTTTTCGCTATTTTCTAAGAATTTAGTGTAGTCTTCATTTTTTAGAACCATGTGTACATAAAGAGATCCGTCTTCTGATTTAAACATAGCTACTCTTCTCACCCCTGAGAGAGGAAGATTTTTGACTACTTCTTTAGTTGCCTGTGCGAAAAACTCTTCTATGTCATCATCATTATTAATATCAGCTGATCGTAGAGAGCTTTTGGTAATTCTTGAAATTTCTGCTTGAATGGTAGCTGCAATATTTGCTTTAGCGTCTATTTGTGCTCTTGGAATTTGAAATTTAAGTCCACCTTTGGAAGGTCCCGCTATTCCAACGCCGCCAACGCCATCTTCTACTGCTGGATTTACTACCCATTCTGGTAAGTTTGATAAATTGCCAGTAATTTTTGGATTAGGAGAGGTTTTAGTTCCTGAACACGCAAATGTTAAACTAAATAGAATAATAGCTAGGAGTGAAGTAAATTTTTTCATGATTGATTTCGTATCATTAATAATTAATGGTAATATTTAGAGAGTGTTGATTAACTTTACAAGTTTTCTTTTTGATAGATTAATAATGTACCAATTGCAAAACAAATTAGGACAATGAGCCAAGTAGAAGCAAATATAGGAATCAAGCCTGACGAGCCAAAAGCTATTAATATACTTGATATGATGTAAAAAACTAGGCCAACAATGATGCCAAAAAATGTCATGATAGCGACATTTTGGTTGCGAATATGATTGAGACCAAAGAAACAAGCTATTAATGTGATGGCCATGAATAGAAATGGTTTTGATATTAAGGAATGGAGATGAACAATAAATTTATTGGCGTTAAATCCTGATTTTTTTAACTTATTTATAAGCGGAGGAAGTTGAAATATGGTGAATAATTTTACATTTTGAAAGTCATTGACTATCCGCTGATGCACAAATTCCTGCTCTAAATTGGTTGGTAGTGTGAGCTTTTCTAATCTAAGATTTAGTTGTTTGAAGTCGTTTAATATTAAGTCATCTATTTCCCAGAAGCCTTTATGTAAGGTCATTTTTTTGGCATTTATTTTTTTGTAAAATTCATTATCTTTATTAAAAAACCATAAGGTTGCGTTGTCTAATTCAAGGTTTTTGTTGTACACTTTTTTTGCTTGAATTATGATTTCTTCACCTTTTTGGTTGATATTTTCTTGTCTAATCCATATTCCATTTTTTGGCTCGACTACTTCTCTGATTTCTTTTTTAATATATTTTCCTTCAATATGGTTGAATTGTTTTGTCATTGCGGCAGATAGAGTGCCAAATATTACTACCCAGAATATTCCGATTAAAAAAGCAGTAATCATGATGGGCTGCAGTATATGCCATAACGAAAAGCCGCTAATTCGCATTATGGTGATTTCGCTTTTGATGGATAAATTAACAAAAGTAGCAATTGCTGATATTATTATTAGCGATGGGGTAATATCATTTAAAAAGTCAGGAATATTTAAAAAGGCCATATAGATGGCGGCATAGAATGGAGCTTCGCTATATTTCACTTTATCGAGAGCTTCCATGAGATTGATGAAAAATATCAATAATGCAAAAGCCAAAGTAATTTGAACAAAGCTAATGGTAAATCGTTTCGCAATGTATTTTTGAATTAACTTGATATTTATCATGCACTTTGGTTCTTTCGATAATTAGACGTTAGCAATAGCGCGCTGGAGATAGCAAATATTGCAATGACAATATAAGGTAGCGGTGTTAATAATTTTGATTTTTCAATTAAATTTAGGCTTGTCATTAGAACGGCAAAAAATATGACATTTAATATCGTAGCCAATATTATGTTCGAATGATTTCCTCTTCTATTAAAGGATCCTTTTAGAATTGAAGATAGGGAAATTAAAGAAAATATTATCGGCAGGAGTGGGTATATCATTCTTTCATTTATCTCAACCCAGAATTTGAGTTGTTTTTTATTGTCAATTTCTTCTTCTGGGTTTAGTAGCTCGTGAATATATCTTTCCTTTGCTTTCCAGCTAAAGGTTTTTTGCCCTTCTTTTGTTTCGGTTAGGTTGAAAACGTAGTCATCAAAACTGAGAATCTCGGATTTTTGGTTAGTGTAGTTGAGTTTTTGTACCGTGCCATTTTCCATATATAGTAGTGCAGAGTTCTTTTCGACAATTATATGACCTTGCTGCGCAGTTATGGTTAGAGAATAATCGGCATTTCTTTGGTCGTGGAGCATGATGCCGTGAAGATCATTCTTCTCGTCGCGATCATTGGCATAGATTGTCACATTATTGATTGTTTCAAATGTTTTGGGGTTGAAGGCAAGGCTGGTGTAATTATTAGCTATGTTGATGCGTGATATTCTTAGTTCTTTATTGGCGAGGGGCATTAAATATAGTGAGATAAAATAGCAAAATAGTGTGCATAACATTGCTAGTCTTCCTATGGGGCGGCATATGCTAAATTTGGTTAGGCCAGAATTTTTTAGGATGGTAATTTCGTTACTATTAATAAGGCGGTTGTAAGTCATTAGGACTGCAACGAGCAGCGAAACCGGAATTATAAATTGTAAAATCCAAGGGAGAATTAAGACGAACAAATAAAAGAAGTCGCTTAATCTAATGCCATTATCTGTGACGTATTTTACAAAGCTGATAGCGCGACTAAACCAAATGAGGCAGATAAGTATTGTCGTAATACCTAAAAAGGTTGTTGATGTTTTTTTTAGTATGTATTTAGAATAAAGTTTCAACTATTTCTGAATTTCGTTTAGGATATGAAAATGAGGTTGGATTGTAAGAAGCCAACCAAGGTAAAAACTAGGAACTTAAAACATTAATATTTATGAGTAAAATAAAAATTACGCTCAATGGTGAGGAAAAAGAAATTAGAACTGGTTTAACAGTTAGGGACTTAGTTGAAGAATTAGAGCTTGATCTTGAGAAGATAGCTGTCGAGAAAGATTTAGAAATTGTTAATGTTGATGAATTTGAGAAAGTGATGATCGATGAAGGATCGCAAATCGAGATTGTGCATTTTATTGGTGGTGGTTAATTATCTACTTGATGATTTATCTGTTTTTTGTAGAACCTCCGTCTTGGTTTAATAAGGATGGATCTTTACTTATATCGACATTTAATGGTCCAGACACTGATATGTTTTGTTTTGGTGATGGTTGAGGCCGTTTCTCAAAACTCATTCTATTTTCTGGAGTTATTGTTTTTTCAATGTCTTGTATAAGTTCTTCTGAACTTTTTTCTTTTGGTATATTCTCATTGAATTTATCTATAAGGCTTTCTAGTCCACCAGGAAAGTTAGTTGTTAGTTCTTCTTTGATAGAATCTTGGTTTTGTTCTATATGTTTTTTTAAAACTTCACGGTCTGACCCTGGCATATCTTGATAATGTTTGATGAATTCTTGTACTTGAGTATCTCTTTCGACAAGGTCATTGTTAGATAGTGAAAAATTATTATTTTCTATTCTTTCTAATTCATCAAATGGATTCGCTACTGCGGCCAGAAATTTCAAACCTCCAAATGTTACATCGATGATTGCTTCAATATCGGGGTCCCTGATTTGTTGTCCACTTCTTCCAAATTTAGCATAGGCGGTTGTGCCTACAGTGATTGCTGCGGTGCCAATGCCGACGGCTAGCGGACCATAAGTCACTAGCGCTACAGTTCCTAGAGGAACTCTTATTGGTATTAATAAAAATTTAAAAAATCTTAATAAATTTTCCATAATATTTGTTTAGTCGCGAAAATTTATAAATTGTAGTGGTGCGTCGTAATTTGATTCGCGAATTAATGTTATTGCTTGTTGCAAGTCGTCTCTTTTTTTACCATCTACTCTAACTTCATCTCCTTTTATTGAAGACTGGACTTTGATTTTGGTTGACTTTATTTCTTTTACAATTTTTTTTGCAGTTTCTTGATCGATGCCGTTTTTTAGTTTAATTAATTGTCTTAGACTATTGCTAGAGGCTTTCTCTTCTTTTTGAAAATCTAAGGCTTTGGAATCTAATCCTCTTTTAGTGCAATATACTTTGAGAGATTCGCCGATGGCTTTTAACTTATAATCATCTTCAGCTTGTATCGTGATGGTATTTTCTTTGTTATTTAGCTCAATTGTGAAGTTGGATCCTTTAAAATCATAGCGATTTGATAATTCGCGTAAAACCGAGTTAACAGCATTATCAACTTCTTGAAGGTCTATTTTAGATACTATGTCGAAACTGGCCATAATGTAAATTAGTTTTTTGATAAGGCGGATTTTATATCCATGATTAGATCGTCAGCATTTTCTAGACCTACTGATAATCTGCATAAATTTTGGGTGATATTTATTTTTTGGCGTTCTTCTTCTTCTAAATTAGAGTGTGTTGTGGTGGCGGGATGAGTAATGAGGGTTTTAGAGTCGCCTAGATTGTTTGAGATGTCTATTAGGTTTAGTTTATTCATGAAATTAAAACAATCTTCTTTTGTGCCTTTTACTTCAAAAGCAAGCATGGCGCCGCCATTTTTCATTTGTTTTTTGGCTACTTCGCGTTGTGGATGCGAATTTAAGCCAGGATAAAGAACTTTTTGAATTTGTGGATGATTATCTAAAAATTCAGCGATTTTATGTGCATTGATGCATTGTTCTTTGATTCTTAGATTGTAAGTTTCTAGAGATTTCAAAATTATCCAGGCATTAAATGGACTAAGGGCGGGACCTGTGTGGCGGTGAAATGGAAGTAGAGTTTCTTTAATAAATTCTTCTTTTCCCAATACACATCCGCCAAGTGTTCTTCCTTGCCCATCTAGATGTTTTGTTGTTGAATAAACAACAATATCAGCGCCTAGTTCGAAGGGCTTTTGTACTGCGGGAGATGCAAAGATATTATCAACAATTAACGTTGTATTGTTGTTTTTACAATATTTAGAAATTAGAGCGATATCGACTATTTCTAGATTTGGATTTGCAGGACTTTCAATAAAGAATAATTTGGTATTATTTTTAAAAGCATTTTTGATCTCTTCTTCTTTTGTGGCGTCAATTAATGAGACTTCAATTCCGTAGTTGGGAAGTATTTTCGTTGCAATATAATGACAAGAGCCAAATAAAACTCTGGAAGCAATGAAATGATCCCCAGCTCTTAGTTGGCACATGATTGAAGCAAATACTGCAGCCATACCGCTAGCCATTACACAAGCCGCTTCGGCGCCTTCTAAAAGCGAAAGGCGATCTTCCAACATTTTTAACGTTGGGTTTAAATATCGAGAATATACATATCCTGGAGCGTCACCATTAAAGCGGCTTTCAGCAGTTTCAGCTGAGTTGTAAGAAAATCCTGAATTAAGAAAAATTGCTTCTGATGTTTCGCCAAAATTTGAACGTAGAGTGCCACCACGAACCATTTGAGTTTGTGGATCTAGTTTTGTGAAATCTATTTTTTTGTTTTTGTAAGACATTTATTTATTAAGAAAATTTTACATTCAATCTAATGAAACTTTATGGTGCGATAAAAATCAAATGTTAAATGTTATTTAAGTCCAAGTTCTTTTAGTAATTCTTCTGTATCCTCTTTGAGTAATTCCACTTTTATTGCGGTAACGCCTTTATTTTTATATTCTAATATTTCAGCAGCTTTTTGAGAAAGATCAATAATCCTGTTTTTAGCAAAGGGTCCGCGGTCATTGACTCGAACGATGACCGATTTATCATTTGCTAGATTTGTCACTCTTACTAATGATGGCATTGGTAGAGTTCTGTGTGCGGCAGTCATGTCACCTTTATTGTATATTTCGCCGTTAGCAGTTTTTTTGCCATGAAATGCATCTCCGTACCAAGAAGCTACTCCCGTTTGTTCTAATTCTTCGAAATCTTTAGGCGTGTATGTAATTCCATATATTTGATATGGTTTGCCTATTTTATAATAGCCGCGATATTTGCCATTTTTGAATTTGACTTGTTTAGCTAACGTGCCATCAAGGGCATCTTGAATCGTTGAAGTTTCGTCTATTTCTTCTTGTTCTATCAACTCTCCTACTGTTTCAATATTGGAATATCTACTTTTAACGCGGTCAAAGTCAGTATTGCTTTCGCATGAAAAAATGATTATAGGTAATATGAGTAATAAATATTTATTCATTTTTTTTAAGGTTGAGTGCTGGATTCTTAGTCAAAGAGATGTTTATTTTTGGTTTATAAGCAAATTCTTCTTGGAGTGTTGCGGATAAATCTCTTTTTGAAATTAAAAAAATGCCATATTCAGCAAAAAAATTAGCCGTTATTTGATTTCCAAATATTGTTAAAAGCTTTTTCTTCGGTGTCAAATATACTCTTTCATCGATGTTTAGTCTTAGTTCTTTACAAAGATTCTCGAAATCTTTAATTGAACAAAAGTGAATATTTGGAGTATTGTACCATGAAAATGGTAGCGTTTCACTAACTGGCATTAAGCCTTTTACTAAGAAGTTGAATCGATTTTTGTAATAAGCGAAATTTGGTAATGAGACTACTGCATAATTAGCAATTCTTAGCATTTCTTTCAAGATGTTTTTAGGATCTTTAGTTGCCTGAATGGTTTGGCTAAGTATTGCATAATCAAAACTATTATCCGGATAGTAACTTAGGTCATTTTCAGCATCACCTTGAACAACGCTAATGCCTTTTTTAATGGCTTTATTTACGCAGTCTTGGGAAATTTCTAACCCTCTGCAGTCAGCCTTTTTGTTCTTTTTAAGATAGGCTAATAATTCACCATCATTACAGCCAATATCAAGGACTTTTGAATTTTCTTTTATTAAATCGGCTATTATTTCTAAGTCGAATCTAATGTGATATTTTTTGATATTTTGTCCTATATTTTGACTTTGTTTTGTCATTATTATTGGTTTAGAAAATGTTCAATGGCTTCTTTTAATGGTTCATTTTCTATTAAAAATGAATCATGTCCTGATTGACTGTCAATCGTAACAAAACTCGTATCAACTTGGCAAGATATTAATGCTTTGGTCAGCTTTTGTGATTCTGTTGGTGGAAATAGCCAGTCGTCAGAAAAAGCGATGATGCAAATTTTATTTCCTTTTACTTTACCAAAATTAATAAAGGCTTCGCCTAGTTTGCCATCATAATCTGTTTCTAGGTCAAAATAGTCAGTGGCTTTAGTAATGTATAGGTAAGAGTTTGCATCGAATCTTTCGATAAATTTGTAACCTTGATGGTGAAGATAGCTTTCAATTTTGAAGTCTTTATCAAAAGAAAAAGAGAGATTTTTTTTATTTTGTAAGCCGCGACCAAATTTATTGTGTAAACTTTCTTCAGAAAGATAAGTAATATGCGCTGTCATTCTAGCTACAGCTAAGCCGCTTGATGGGTAGGTGTTTTTTTCGAGATATTTACCTTGATTCCAGCCTTTGTCAGCCATTATGGCTTGTCTAGCAACTTCGTGAAAACCAATATTTTGTGGGCTGTAGCGATATGACGTCGCAATTGGAATTGCTAATGTTAGTTTATGTGGATATAAATTAGCCCACGATAGAACTTGCATTCCGCCAAAAGACCCGCCAATTACGGCGTGTAATTTTTGGATGCCATATTCCTCAATTAATAGATTTTGGGCATTTACCATATCGTTTATGGTAATGATTGGAAAGTCTACTCCATATGGTTTTTTGGTATCTGGGTTGATAGAGCTAGGTCCCCAAGATCCCATGCAACTACCTATCGAGTTTGTAGCAATGACAAAAAATTTGTCAGTATCAATTGGTTTTCCTTTGCCAACCATGTAGTCCCACCAGCCTTCTTTGTTGGTTACTGGGTTTTTGGAGGCAACATATTGATCCCCGGTTAGAGCGTGGCAAATCAAAATAGCATTGGATTTATTTTTATTTAATTGACCGTATGTTTGAAAGGCTAGGGGGAAATTAGAAATGCAAGATCCGTTGGAGAGTTTTAGCGGTTTTTCTTTGGCCAGATATATGACATCGCCAATTTCAAATTCTTTTCGGTTGGGTCCGAATTTTGATTTCACTTTTCTTGACTTCAAGTTCATTATCTTTATTAATTATAGTTATGTTCAACCAATAGACGCAATAATATGGACTCCGATAAAAAATTAAAGGTTTTTCGTGATAAAATTGATGAAATTGATAATTCTATTGTTGATTTGATAAAACAAAGAATGTCTGTGGTACAAGAAGTTGGCCTTCATAAAGAAAATATTAAAGATAAGTTTTTTATACGATCGGCTAGAGAAGCGGATATGATGAAAGATTTGATAGAGAAGCTTGATGGTGTTATTAATAAAAAGGCTGTGTTTAATATCTGGCGTAGCTTGATCGTTAGCGCGAATATTTGTGAGCAAAGTTTAGAGGTTATTTACTATAATCCACAAGGTGATAAAGAAAATGCTACGATTTTGCAAAATTATTATGCAAACTTGGTGAGTATTAGTGAAATGCGCGACATTAGTCAGCTTGATACTATAGATATTAGAGGAGATAGCGAGAAATCAAAAATTCTAGCTGTTGGTGAGAGTGAAGCGGCGGTATTAGAGAGGATAATGAAAGGAGGTATGAAAATATTCGCGAAAGTTGGTGCATTATATTTAATAGCCAATAAGCCTATTGAGAAGTCCGAAGAAGATAGGTTGGTTTATTTTATTGATGGTGAGATTGTAGAGTGCGATAATGAAATTGATGGTGAGTTTTGGGGTGTGGTTCCTGTTTGTTAATATTTCTGAAGTATTTTTGATGCGGATTGTGGTTTTTAATTGCAATCTTTCCGTTTATTTCTTTTAAAGATATTTAAAAGGTATAAGTGTGTCGACGGGCTTGTGGATATCACCTAGCTGTGTCTACAGATCGGTGGTTGACAAATAGTAATTTTCAACTTAAAATTTTTAAACTCTTCTCCTATTTATAAGTATTTAAGCTTAAATTTTTAATTTTATGGGCACTGTTTTTCATCTCATAAAACTAATGGAGATAATAAAATCTAATAACTACAATGTCTAAAAGAATTAATGCTAAGAAAAAGGCAAGCAGAAAGCTTGGTGTGAGCCTTTGGGGTCAGGCAAAAGATCCATTTTTGAAAAGAAATTATAAACCAGGTCAACATGGCGCTGGTTTGAGAACTCGTATGAGTGACTATGGTACTCAGCTTAAAGCTAAGCAAAAATTAAAAATGTATTATGGTAATATTTCTGAAAAACAATTTAGAAATACATTTAAAGAAGCAGCAAAAATGAAGGGCGATGTGAGTGAAAACTTCATTTCTTTACTAGAAAGAAGACTTGATGTTGTCGTTTACAGAGCAAATTTTGTTCCTACTGTGTTTTCTGCTAGGCAATTTGTTAATCATAAACATGTTTTGGTAAATGGTAAAACCGTTAATATTCCTTCATACAGACTTCAAATTGGTGATGTTGTTGAAGTAAGAGAAAAATCTCGTAAAATGAATAT
>JADHOZ010000079.1 GCA_016778745.1 Rickettsiales bacterium | reverse complement strand
GGGAAATTATTTCATGACTGACAATAATGGAAGGCAAATAAAAATTGAATATTCATTTGTGTACGTAAAAGATTCAAATAATAATTTAAGAATTGTTTTACATCATTCTTCAATGCCATTTAGCAAATAATATTTAGTAAATAATATTAATGTCAGACTGGAATTTTTTCACAAATCACGGACATACTCTATTTTTAATCGCCACAACACCCGAAATGACTGTCAGAAAAATCTCTACAAAAGTTGGTATCACCGAAAGATCTACTTTAAAAATTATTTCAGATCTCAATAAAGATGGATATCTAAAAATCATCAAAAAAGGTCGTCACAATATTTACAAAATAACCAGCAATAAACATTTCAAACATGACTTAGAAAAAGAATGCCAAGTACAAGACTTTATTGATGTAATTAAATCTAAAAAAAGTGCCTGAATTACCTGAAGTGGAAACCATAAAAAACGGAATTCAAGAAATTAAAAGTAAAAAAATTATTAACACTTTTTCATCATCTAAAAAACTCCGCTTTGACTCACACATAAATCTCGAACAATTAAAAAACCTCCAAATCAAGGAAATAATACGCCGCGCCAGATATTTAATCATTACTCTAAATAATAATAAATCCCTCATCATTCACCTTGGAATGAGTGGAAAAATCAGTCTAAAAGATTCTTTCAGCCAAGAAAAACACGATCATTTTGCTATCCAATTTCAAGATAACTCATGGCTAATATATAACGATGCAAGAAGATTTGGTTTCGTAGATCTAATAAATTCGAATGAAATAAAAAAGCACAAAATGCTAAAAGACTTAGGTCCGGAGCCTTTAAGCGAAGAATTTAACTCGAACTATCTCTATGAATCACTAAAAAATAAAAGCACCAACATCAAAACTACGATGATGGACAATAAATTAGTAGTGGGAGTTGGGAATATCTACATTAATGAGTCTTTATTTGACGCAAAAATCCTACCGACAAAACAAGCCAAAAACCTCACAAAAAAAGAAATAGACAGACTAATCAAATCCATTAAAAAAATCATTTCACATGCAATAGAATTGGGCGGGTCATCAATTTCTGATTACGTAACAACTAGGGGAGAAATGGGTAATTTCCAAGATACCTTTAAAGTATATGGTAGAGCAGATAAAAAAAATCAAGAAAAATGTTTGATTTGTGATAACAAAATAAAAAAGATAGTGCAAAATGGTCGCTCAACTTTTTATTGCGACAATTGTCAAAAATAACTATCAAAGCACAATGAAAATTTTATCTAAAATTGCTGTCCTATTGTCTCTTGTAACATTATTTTCTTGTTCCAAAGAATCCTCAACAACATCACAAAATCTCGAACACGAAATCTCTCAAGACTTTGTTCAAGGAAGCGAAGACATACCCCTCCTAATTAGCATGGATAAAATACAAGATGAAGGTTTGGGGTTTGATTCCCCATCTGGCAGCATCATGACCTCCAGCTACCAATCAACTCTCACGCAATCAAAAATTACAAAGTTTTACAAAAAAACACTGCCACAAATGGGATGGACAGTAGTTTCGTCAGATTCTAACACATTAAAATTCACCCGCGAAAATGAAGAATTAGAAATCAACTTTTCTAACCAAGATCACAAAACGGTTATTCGCTTTTTGATTTCTTACGACTTATAATCAAAACTACCACCATAGCTAAAAACACCACAGAAAAAAACAAATGCCCAAACCTCAAAAATAAAGTATCCTTATTTTTCGCAACCATATTAACATCCAAAATACCCTCCTCATTTAACCCAATCTTGTCAACCACCCTCCCAAACGGATCGACATAAGCACTAATTCCAGTATTTGCAGACCTTATTAAAGAAATACCATATTCTACAGCCCTCATCCTAGCACTATCAAAGTGCTGATAAGGCCCCAAACTATTACCAAACCAAGCATCATTAGTAACAGATAACAACAAATCAGGCACATTATTTTTATCTATTATTTGACCTAAAAATATAGCCTCATAACAAATAAGAGGACTAAATGAAACCGACTTTGCCTGCAAAGTTCTAGGCCCACTACCCTCAGTAAAACCAACAGATCCATGCGTGATTTTTTGAATAAATGGTAAATATTTTTGTAACGGCACATATTCTCCAAAAGGGACTAAATGATGCTTATCATAAAAATCACTAACCCCGCTACCGTCAAATAAACCAACTCCATTAAAAACTTTTGAAATAACAAAATTTTCTTTATCTAGAAACTCAAAACGAAGTGCTCCACTCACTAAATTCCCATTACTGGGTATCACGCTACTAATTCTTTTTAATAACTCTTTATCTTTTTTATCAACGCCATATGGAATGGAACTTTCTGACCAAATTAATAAATCCACATCCTCAAACCCATCTTGTTTGCTTAAATGAATATGTTTTAAAAAATGATTATATCTTTTATATTCATCCCATTTCATCTCCTGTTTAATATTTCCCTGAACCACACGCAATTTAATATCTTTTTCATGGGAAGGATTATTTTGTATGTAAAAATACCCATATAAACACTGTAATATCACTAAATCTACAATAGCCGCCGCAAAAAATACGTCACTTTTAACTCTATCTTTTCTAAACCAAATCAACAAAGACAAAGAAAATAGCACAAATAATAAACTCAAACCAAACGTACCAAAAATATTGGCAATTTGCACTGGAATCTCATGAAACAACCACACATAACCGATCAAATTCCACGGAAATCCAGTAAATAATACCGACCTTGCTACCTCAAAAAACACCCAAAGTAGCGAAAATAAAATAATTTTTTGCCAATATCTTAAAAACCCAAATTTCGTTACAAAAATTCCATAAGACAAAGCCATCAAAGCAACATAACAAGCCAAAGCCCCTGGAATCAGTGTAAGAGCAAAAGGAATTAACCAAGCAAAATTACTCGCATCAACCAATAAAGAAATCGAAATCCAATAAACCCCAGCCAAAAAATGCCCAAACCCAAACGCCAAACCAACGTTAAAAAACTCTCTTTTTTCTTGGCATTTTTGATCTAAAATCCAAAAAAAACCACATAAAGATAAAGTGGTTAGAAAAAATAAATGAAACGGTGCAAAACCTAAAACAGCGACAGCGCCAAGTAACAAAGAATAAAAATATTTATTTTTCATCTTTTCTAACATAAATCTCATAGTCGTTTTGAATATTATTAACCTCTTGCAACTCCTTTGCCACAGAGTTGTAAACTTTCTTCTTATCAAGAATCATAACTCTATTTTCAAAATCAAAATTATCAAAAAACTTTTCCCTAATTTCAGAATCCATAAAATAAAACTCAATCGGGTGAATTTTACATGACTCATCACCCTCCATCATCTCTCTTCCAACATTTAAAATTAATACCTTAACATTCTCATCAAAAATCGCCTTCCTAACATCATCAAATAAATAATTGTAAGTAAAATTTCTAACCAAATCATCACGTTCAAACATTAAAGGACTACCATTTTTTGAATAGCTAGCATCGGCTTTTAAGACATGAAATTTAAAAATATTATCCTTACCTAAATAATTAGAAATTGGATAATGTTGATCATTCCACCTAGTCAACATTGCCAAACTTTCATTTTCTTTACTAGCATAAGCCTTAAGATAATAAGCATAAAAATCTTTCGTGTGATTACGCTCTCCCCTTAACACAAATTCAACCGATTTTACATAAGAAAAAAACACAAAAGAGAAAACAAAAAGAACAAAAAAAACTAAAATACGAGAATAATAATTACTAATTTTGCTAAATAATTTTACCTCCAACAACCACACAACCAAAAAAATAGACGCAATATTAAAAGTTAAATAAACCCACGGGCCAAAATAAATCAACACCAATAGCGCACAAAAAAATAAACCTACCGCCAGAAAAATCATCTTAATAGCCAAATCCTTAATATCTTTATCCTTATTTTTAATTTCCAACAAAACAAAAATAGGAATCACCAACCACCACGCATTAATAATCCCATCAAAACCAAAAAAAGCTGCTGGCAAAATATCTAAATCAAAAAACGGAATCAAAAATAATAGTCCCAACATAAATTTATTCCCATCAATCTCAAACTTTTTAGATCTAACAAATTTTACACCACAGCGCACAACTAAAATTGTTGACATAACATAAAATAAGGATGCTTGATCAAGAGTACTGACATTCTCAAGCATCAACACTATTGATGAAGCAATAAAAAATAAAATAAATATCACATCCTCTTGATCGATTTTAATACGTGAGAATATCAATAACACCAAAGCGATAACACCTATTCGAGATGGCAAATGCTGAAAAATATTATCCATAAATATACTTACATTATCATAAGCCCCATAAATCTTTGGCCACATTGGCACCACAAATTCAAAAAATTCTGGCGTATATTTGATCATCCACAATAGATAAGAAAAACCGACTAGAACCATCAATAATTTATCCACAGAAAAAAGAAGCTTGATATTTTTTGTTCTAACAAAAAAATAGCCCTCAACAACTAAAATAAATACTAAATAATGCGGCTTCAAACAGCCCATCAAGCCCATAATTAAACCTTTAATACATAAATCTTTCTTAGTTAAATTCCCAAGCAAAGAGTAAGAAATATAAGGAAATAACAACATCATCAAAAAGCTAGTTTTAGTACCAAACTCACCGATATTCAAAACCAAAGGCCTTATAAAATAACCAAACGCAAAAGATAAAATTAAACAACTATATAAAATCCTATCAGAATATAGATTTGACCTTCTTAGAAGAATTGCTGAACAAATAATTGAAAGTAAGCCAAATAAATTAATAACTATCTCGGAAAATAAAATAACATTAATACCTAAGCTATCTGCTAAAAAATACTCCAGAGCATAAATATAAAATGATAGTGGAAAATTACTTTCAAAAAAATCGCAATAATATTTCTGACCTAAAAAAAACTTCTTACCTAAATTTAAATAAATCCCAGTATCACCACCAATGTCTATAGTTGAGCGCAAATATATACTGAATAAAAACACAACCCCCACACCCCATACCAGCAATATATTTTCAGATTTACTTTTTTCTAACATAAACCTCATAATCACCGATTATATTAAATAATTTTCTATTATCTTCTTCATCGTAAAATTCACCAAAATATAAATTCTTATCTAACTCTTTAGTCTCAATGTTAATAATGCGATTATCAAATTCATAATTTTGCAACAATGCATTCTTAAATTCTAAATCGTTAAAATAAAATTCTAAAAATCCAACCGCACATAAATCAACGCGTTTTACAATGATAGTTTTGGTGCTAAAATCCAAGATCTTTTCTTTAATAGCATCAATCAAATATTGGTTCTGGCTAGAAATTGATGAATATTGTCCTTTCGAATTAGAAATAAAATTATACAAAGAATCATAACTCAAGCTCAATAAATCACCGTACCCACCATCTGCAATCAAACGGACAGGATATAAATCACCAATATGATCAGAAATCACAATAAAATCTCCCTCTCTTTGCCCTACTACTTTAATTATCTGTTCGCTAATATAGTTTGGAGTTTTATATTTACTTGA
>JADHOZ010000009.1 GCA_016778745.1 Rickettsiales bacterium | reverse complement strand
CAACGTGACCAATTGTTCCAATATTTACATGTGGTTTATTACGCTGAAAAGTTGCTTTAGACATAGATTTCCTATATTTTTTATTGATACCAAATATTAACGATAAAAAGTTTTGCCAATCTGATACGACAAAACACTAAAAAATTTGAAAGATGCTTTCATTAGCTCTTTCCAAAAAAATTTTTCGGAAAGAATACCTATTTCGAATTTAATTCGATGAAATTTTTAGGTATTCCTTTCGAAAAATTTTATTTAACCGCTCTTCTAAACTATCTTAAAAGCATCTGTACTTTTGAGTCAAAAAAAAGAGAGCATGGAATTCTTCGAATTTAAAATTATTTTGCAAGTAAAAAGTTAAAAAAATTTGCAAAATATGGTTTATTCTCAATTGGTGCTGACCGTAATTTTTAACCGAGACCCTGGATTCACCGCTTTTAATAGACAATGAAGTCATGATCTCAGTTAAAAAACAACGCGCACTAATCACTATTCGTTTTGAAATAATTAACCTTTTTTAGCAATAATTTCTTCGGCTACATTTCCTGGAACTTGTTCGTAAGAATCAAACTCCATTGCATAGCTTGCTCTACCTTGAGATAGAGACCGTAAGTTATTTACATAGCCAAACATTGACGATAGAGGTACTTTAGCAGTAATTACTTGCGCAATATCTCGGGCTTCTAAATTTTGTATTTGTCCGCGTCTTGAATTTATGTCACCAATTACGTCACCCATATATTCTTCTGGGGTAGTAACTTCTACTTTCATCATCGGCTCAAGAATGATTGGGTTAGCTTGTTTTGTAGCATCTTTAAATGCTGCACGAGATGCAATTTCAAACGCCAATACCGATGAATCAACATCATGATAAGCACCGTCAATTAATCTAACTTTTAATCTAACAACGGGATATCCAGCTAATACACCCGTTTCTTTTGCAGATTTAAGACCTTTTTCAACACCCGGTATATATTCTTTCGGTACGCGTCCACCAACGATTTCACTTTCAAATACGAAGTTTTCTTCGGCATCAGCTGGCAAAGGTTCAAATATAAGCTTGACTCTGGCAAATTGACCAGAACCACCAGATTGTTTCTTATGAGTGTGATCTATTTCTACTGATTTAGAAATAGCTTCACGATAAGCTACTTTTGGCTGACCAATGTTAGCATCTACTTTAAACTCACGTTTCATCCTATCCACGATAATTTCAAGATGAAGCTCACCCATTCCTTTAAGGATAGTCTGTCCTGATTCCTCGTCTGATTCTATTCTTAAAGATGGATCTTCGGAAGCTAACCTTGATAGAGCTAGACCCATTTTTTCTTGATCTGCCGTAGACTTAGGTTCAACAGAAACCTCAATGACTGGCTCTGGGAATGTCATTCTTTCTAACACAATGTCATGTCCGGTTTCAACAAGTGAGTCACCAGTTGTTGTATTTTTTAGACCAGCAATCGCTACAATGTCACCAGCGTGGGCTTCTTTAAGATCTTCTCTGTTATTTGCGTGCATTAATAAGATACGACCAACTCTTTCTTTAGAATCTTTAGTTGTATTAACAACACCACTACCACTTGATAGCGTTCCCGAATAGACACGACAAAAAGTAAGGGAACCGACAAAAGGATCGGTCATGATTTTAAATGCCAAAGCGGCCAATTTTTTGTCACCACAATTAATAGCAATTGCTGATTCATCTTTTAAGTTAATTGCTGGAATTTCTTTAATATCCAGTGGACTTGGTAAGAAGTCAACTACGGCATCGAGTAGAGTTTGCACACCTTTATTTTTAAAAGCAGTGCCATTAAGAACTGGGACAAAATCTCCTGAAATAGTTGCTTTTCTGATACAAAATTTTAACTCCTCTTCCGTGATTTCTTCACCACCAAGATATTTTTCCATCAAAGCTTCGTCTTGTTCAACAGCAGTTTCAATTAGTTGTTCACGATATTCATTGGCTTTATCAAGTAAATCAGCCGGAATGTCCTCTAACGTATAGTCGGCTCCCATTGACTCATCTTTCCAAACTACAGCCTTCATTCTGACCAAATCAATTAGACCACCATAATTTTCTGCTTCATTGATTGGAAGTTGAATAGGAATTGCTCTGGCACCAAGTCTGTTCTTCATCATTTCTACACAACGATAGAAATTTGCACCTACTCTGTCCATTTTGTTAACAAAACACATTCTTGGTACGGAATATTTATTAGCTTGTCTCCATACAGTTTCTGATTGCGGCTCTACACCAGCTACAGCATCGAATACAGCAACGGCGCCATCTAATACACGAAGCGATCTTTCTACTTCGATTGTAAAATCTACGTGCCCTGGTGTGTCTATAATGTTGATTCTGTGATCTCTCCAAAAACATGTTGTCGCAGCTGAAGTAATGGTGATCCCTCTTTCTTGTTCTTGTTCCATCCAGTCCATAGTTGCAGCACCGTCATGAACTTCACCAATTTTATGAGATTTTCCTGTGTAGAATAATATTCTTTCAGTAGTCGTAGTTTTACCAGCATCAATATGGGCCATAATCCCAATATTACGATATTTCTCGATTTCGATTTGACGTGCCATTTTTTTATTATTTTTATTATTTTAAGGGTCACTAAAAGTAAGGCGGGGCAAGATAATATTAAACTCTAATATTATCAAGTTATTTTTTTCGCATATAGTCATGGTATGAGCAGTAATGGTATTTTTTGCGAATATTTTCTAATAGGGGGTTAAATTTGGCGCAGTTTTTATATTTTAAGATTCTAATTTGATAGTCATTTTGATAGAACGACATTAGAAAATAAAAGTAAAGATTGTATTCGGAGACGCTATTGCCGCCTTTTGAGTGTTTTAAGAATATTTTATAGAAATCTTTGTCTTGATTGTCGTTTTTTATCGTCTGTTTAAATAAATCTTCGAGAATTTTTCTTTGAAATAACATATGATGACACACGCCAGATATGGTATGGTATTTTTTTGGTAATTTGTTGGCTATTTCGGGGATTAGGGTTGTGATGTGGGCGAGGGATTCTTGATGGAATGGTGATTTGTCTAAGTTTTTGTCTTTTGATAGGTTGTAGAGGGGTTTTTGGTTTTCGAAAAATTTAACTTTTTTGTAGAATACTGTGTCGGCATCAACTATTAGGACATTATCAGATATATCGGGAATAGTGAAGATAGCGTAGAGTTTTAGTAGTTGTTGGTAGTGCCACCCTACTCTGACGTTGTGTGATAGGTCTGATATTTCTTGGTAGGAGAATGGATATTTGGCCTCATCGAAAAATTCGGCTTTTTTTGTGAATTGTTTTTTTGAGACAACAATTACCCTTCTTATGCCTTGTATATTTTTTTTGATAGATTTTATGGTGTATTCTAGAGTGTCATTGTCTTTTTCGTGTGCTGGAATTACTACGTCGATAATTTGGTTTTGCATAAGTTTGTGTAATAAAAAAAGGCGACTCAAAATAAATGAGTCGCCTTTTTAAGGATTATCTTTTTAAAATCAAACTACCATCTGTAGTGAGCGAAAGCTTTGTTTGACTCAGCCATTTTAAACACATCCTCTCTTTTCTTAACAGCCCAACCTTTGTTATCTAAAGAATCGAGTACTACGATTGAAATTTTATTAGCTAAATCTTTGCCATGAATATTTTCGATTGCAGTTTTTAACCATTTAAGGGCTAAAGCTGAACCACGCCTAGGAGAAACTTCAACTGGAATTTGGTAAGTTGCACCACCGATTCTTCTGGACCTAACTTCAATTCTCGGGGTTATTTTGTCTAAAGCTTCTTTAAAAATCTCAACCGGAGGTCTTTGTAATTTTTTTTCTAAATCAGCGAAAGATTTGTATACCGCTTTTTCAACAACAGATTTTTTGCCGTCATTCATTAGCCTGTTAACGAATCTTGAAACGATTACCTCGCCATATTTAGCGTCAGGAAATATTTTTCTGATTTTTGCTGCTCTTCTTCTCATGTTTAAATAAAAATTATTTAGGTTTTTGAGCGCCGTATTTAGAGCGTCTCTGTTTTCTATCTTTTACGCCTTGAGTATCTAACGATCCTCTAACGATGTGATAACGTACACCCGGTAAATCCTTTACACGACCACCACGGATAGCAACAACTGAGTGTTCTTGTAAGTTGTGGCCTTCGCCTGGAATGTAAGCGATAACTTCAAATCCGTTCGTTAACTTAACACGAGCAACCTTACGTAATGCTGAGTTAGGTTTCTTAGGAGTTGTTGTATAGACTCTTGTGCAAACACCTCTTTTTTGTGGGCACGCTTTCATTGCCGGCACTTTATTTTTAGCAACTTGTTTCTTTCTAGGCTTTCTAATAAGCTGATTAATTGTAGGCATGTAATCCTTAATTAAATTAATTTTTAGTATTTTCGTAAAAAAGGGGCGTGATTTATAAAAGTTGTAAATAAGGAGTCAAGGCATTTTATAAAAAAATGCGTCAGGCATGTTTTTAATAGCTGACGCTTAAATTTTTATAATTTATCAGCGTTTGAAGCTAAATATTTAGCTACACCTTCTTTGTCGGCTTTCATTCCTTCTCTACCCTTATTCCAACCAGCTGGACATACTTCGCCATTTTCTTGGAAGAATTTTAACGCGTCAACCATCCTAATTGCTTCATCGATATTTCTTCCTAAAGGTAAGTCATTTACTAGTTGATGTCTTACGACGCCTTCTTGGTCAATTAGGAAGGTTCCTCTAAAAGCTACTTCTTCACCCAATAACACATCGTAATCACGCGCAATACTTTTTGAAAGGTCAGCGACAAGTGGATATTGGATTTGACCAATACCGCCATCGTTAATTGCTGTGTTTTTCCATGCTAAGTGAGAAAATTTTGAGTCAACTGACACACCAATCACTTTGGCATCTCTATCTTGAAATTCTTTTAAACGGTTGCTAAAAGCAATAATTTCCGATGGGCAAACAAAGGTGAAATCTAGTGGATAGAAAAATAATACACCAATTTTTCCATTTAAATATGAGTGAAGATTGAATTCTTCGTTGATTTCGTTATTTGGCATAACGGCTGCTGTGGTGAAATCTGGGGCTTTTTTACCTACTAGTACTGACATAGTTTTTATATTAAAATTAATATTGGAAATTGGTTTGTAACCAAGATACTGCAAATAACCTAGTATTTTAGTATGTTATTTTCAAGATTATTTTTTAACATATTTTTGGGATATCAATATGTGCTCATAGTTACAAATCGCGACTAGCAAAGAAAAGAAAATTATGTAAAAATATTATTTGCAAATTCTTTCGGTGATGTTTAGTTTTAGCCTTCTCAATTTTAATTCATTTTTAAAGTAATTTTTATGTCTTTATTAGATTCGAAACCAGTATACAAGCCGTTTAAGTACCCTTGGGCTTATGACGCTTGGTTAAAGCAACAACAGGTTCACTGGTTGCCTGAGGAAGTTCCTTTAGCTGATGATGTTAGGGATTGGAAACATAATTTAACTTCAACGGAAAAAAATCTTTTGACACAGATTTTCAGGTTTTTTACGCAAGCCGATATTGAAGTGAATAATTGTTACATGAAACATTATTCCAAAGTATTTCAACCAACCGAAGTGCAGATGATGTTGGCAGCTTTTTCTAATATCGAAACTGTGCATATTGCGGCTTACTCTCATCTACTTGACACCGTTGGGATGCCTGAAGCCGAATATCAGGCTTTTATGAAATATAAAGAGATGAAGGATAAATATGACTATATGCATCAATTTGGGGTTACGACTCCCAAAGATATTGCTACTACATTAGCAGTGTTTGGCGGCTTTACTGAAGGATTGCAACTATTTGCTTCATTTGCCATTTTACTTAATTTCCAAAGATTTGGAAAGATGAAAGGTATGGGACAAATTGTAGCTTGGTCGGTTAGGGACGAAAGTTTGCATACTAATTCTATCATTAAGTTATTTAGAACATTCATTCAGGAAAATCCTGAGGTTTGGGATGAAGAGTTAAAAAGTAGGCTTTATAAAGCGTGTGCAACAATTGTTCACTTTGAAGATGCTTTTATTGATTTAGCATTTGAGATGGGTAATATTGAGGGTCTTACGTCGCGCGAAGTAAAGAGATATATTCGATATATTGCTGATCGTAGATTAAGTCAGTTAGGTTTAAAAGATATTTATATGATTGATGTCAACCCTCTTCCTTGGCTTGACGAGATACTTAATGGCGTGGAGCATACTAATTTCTTTGAAAATAGAGTTACCGAATATTCGAAAGCGTCTACCACTGGAACATGGGAAGATGTGTTTGAAGAAATTGATAATAATCGCGAGAAAATGCTCGCTGTTTAATCGCAAATATGCATCATTTTAGGTTAGCAATAATAGTTTTGGTGGTTTTATTTCTTAGTCAGTTGGCTACCAAAAATGTCCATGCTATACCTAAAAAGAATCTCACTATTTTTGCTGAGCCAAACTTGACGCTTGCAATGACGGAGCTGGCGCGTATTTATTCTAGACAATCCAATATCGTTGTTTCTGTTAATTTTAATTCTTCACAAGAATTATTAGATCAAATTGACCAAGGTGATCCGGCTGATTTATTTATTAGTGCGCATAAAAGTGCTATATCTGAAATTAAACAAAAAGGTTTAGCTGATTATTATAATATTGGTTTTTTTGCGAGAGATGAGATTGTTTTAGTTGGATCCCAAGAGAAAAATATTGATATCAGTTCTGACTTAGACTTAGACTTGTATTTAAAGGAGCTAAGTAAAAATAGGTCAACTGTTATCACTGATCATGATGGCAGCTCTTCTGGAAGTTATACTATTGATTATTTAAATCGCTTTAAGTCTGGCGGCTTAAAAGTATTTAATAAAGTTTCTGAAGATGAAACACCAATTTTGCAATTGATAAAATCTAATAAAAGTCAATATGGTTTATTATTTGCAAGTCAGGTTTATGATGATGATTTAAAAGTTTTAGCCAAATCAAATGAAGATGATATTTTTTACCAAGCTTTGGTAATAGTTGGCTATAATATGGATAATGCGCGAGAATTTCTAAAGTTTTTAAAAAGTAATACCGCCAAAACGATATTAAGGGAAAGTGGATTGATTATTGATTGATTATTTTTCTTATTTTCACTAATACCAAGTCACTGCCCCTTCTCTTTAAAATAGAAAATTTAAAATTAGCAATTTCAAATGTTTCTTTTTCGTCAGGCACGCGACCTAAATTATTAATGATGTAGGCGGTGATATTATAGGCATCTTCATCTTCTGGTAGATCCCATTTTAGAGTTTTGTTTAGGTCTCTGATCAGAGTTTTTCCCGGGATTTTATAAGATCCGGATTTACTTTTGACTAAATGCAGCTTTACTCCATCTTCATGATCATTCATTTCGCCGACTATTTCTTCAAGAATATCTTCTAGCGTTATTAAACCAAGAAGTGATCCATATTCGTCGATAACGAGAGCAAATCTTTTTCTTCTTTTGCGAAACGATACTAGCTGTTCTCTTAGAGTATTTGACACGGGTACAAACCATGGTCTCGAAGTCGCTTCTAAGAAATTAATATTTTTTGTAATTCCTTTATTTTTTTGTATGGCTTTGAGAAGTCTTCTGACATTTAAGATAGCAATAATATTGTCTTCATTATCTCGCCAAAGCGGAATTCTGGTATATTTTGATTGTAGAGATAATTTTATTATTTCCTCTATCTCAAGATCAATGTTGATGCCCGTTATTTCTTTTCTGTGCACCATTATTTCACCGATTTCGATGTCTGATAAATCAAGAACGCCGTCAATAAGATCTTTGTCATATTCAACGATTGAACCTTCTTTATGCTTTAGTCTTACGGTATCGCGGATTTCTTTTATTTCTTCTTCTTTGCTGGCTTGATGAGCGTTGCTAATAAAAACTGCAATCACAATATTGACGATTTTTTGTGAGGAAGTGGCCAAGGGTGATAATATTGCAACGAAGACAGTAATTGTTGGCGAAAGTGCTCTGGCCACTTTATCAGTTATTTTTAGGGCAATAGTTTTGGGAGCAATTTCAGCAAATATTATGACTAAGATTGTCATTGAAATAGTGGCATATATTAAACCGGCTTCACCGAATATTTTTAAGAATACGCTGGTTGCTAATACAGATGACAAAATATTGACCATATTATTTCCTATCAACATGGAGCTAATTACTTTTTCTCTCTTTTTTAGAAGTTTTTCTAGATTTTTGGCACTTTTATCACCTTCTTGTGCTAACCTACTTACTTTAGCTCTTGAAATTGCGGTGATCATGGTTTCTGAACAGGCAAAAATTGCAGATAATATTAGCAATATGACGATTGCCATTATGTAGATTTCAATTAATTCCATTTTTTTGTTTTTTTTGCATGAACATGGGGATGAGTTTACGCGGACCATTTCTTATCCACGTCATATTCATGTTATTATTTATCAAAGTTAATTCTTGGGTCAACTAATTTGTAAGTTACGTCGGTTATTATATTAGTTACCAATCCCAAAAGAGTAAATATATACAGGGAAGCAAAAATCAATGGATAATCTCTGGAAAGCGCTGCTTCGTAGCCCATTAGACCCAACCCATCTAAAGAGAAAATAATTTCTATCAGCATTGAGCTAGTAAATAATATGGAGATTAATGCCGATGGTAGGCCAGCTATTATTATTAGCATGGCATTTCTAAATATATGATAATAAAGAACTTTTTTATGACTTAGTCCCTTGGCGTAAGCGCTGAGGACGTATTGCTTGTTTATTTCTTCGATGAATGAGTTTTTAACAAAAAATGTTAGGCTAGCAAATCCACCTATCGTCATTGATAATATTGGCAGGAACATATGCCACATATAGTCTAGAATTTTTTCGAAAAGATTTAGGTCGGCAAAATTATTTGAGACTAAACCGCGCATTGGAAATATGTTAAAGAAATTTCCGCCAGCAAAAAGAATAATCAGTAATATGGCAAATAAGAAAGATGGAATCGCATGTAAAAAAATAATGATGGTACTACTTGTGATGTCGAATTTAGTTCCATCTTTTACCGCTTTTTTGATGCCAAGCGGGATCGAAATAACATAAACTAATAATGCAGACCATATACCAAGAGAGAGTGATACTGGGAGTTTTTCAATTATCAAGTCAGTAATTTTTTTATCTTGATAGAAACTATTACCAAAATCAAATTTTAGGTATTTTTTCAACATGATCCAAAACCTTTCATGAAGTGGCTTATCAAAGCCATAATTTTTTTCTAGATCAGCAATTAACTCTTCGTCCACACCATTTGCGCCCTGGTATTTTAGGTTTGATTGTTGACTCGGGGAATTGACAGTAAAGTCTGATGACGTGATGATTTCAGGAGTAGCGCTTTCGGAGATATTTTGAGAATTATGGGTTATTTGGCTGAGAAGTTTTTCGATTGGACCACCGGGTGCGGTTTGGATTATCAAGAAATTTATTAACAAGATAATGAATAATGTAGGTGGAATTAGGATTATTCTTTTTAGGATGTAGGGCATTTTTTAGTTAATTTGGCATAAATATTGGGGAGGTAGTTGAACAAGCCACGTCTCGCAAAGTTTTTTATTATTTAAGCGCCTAGCTTCAAATCCAATCAGGATCTGACGCCCCTATTCCCGCTGGAGTTGGTAATTTAAACTCATGACCAGTTACGACATCAATTGCATAAAGTTGTGGCATACTGCTTTTGCCAAAGGCACTTAATTTTTTGTAATAAATCAAATAGCGACCATTTGGAGACCATCTGGCTCCTTCTATCATGTAGCCACTTTTTAGGATTTTTTCGCCCTTACCATTTGGCACCATTACGCCAATGTGAAATTGACCGCCTTGCATTTTGGTGAAGGCTATCAATCTACCATCTGGTGACCATACCGGCTTTGAATAAGCGCCTCCTTCATGACTTATTCTGCTAACAGATAGACCTTTATTGTCCATGACATATATTTGTTGGCCTTGACTTCTATCTGATGCGAAAGTAATAAATTTTCCATCTGGGGAGTAGCTTGGCGTCGTGTCTATTGCTTTGTTCTTAGTTAGTCTGCGCGCGATGTTGGTGTCCATGTCTAGCTCATAAATGTCACTGTTATTGTTAATGATGGCTGACAAAAGGAGGATATTTTGTTTTGTAGGGTGCGTTGCAGCTGCGTAGGTTGTGCTGCGAAAACCACTTATTTTTTTACTTCTTAAATTATTTAAATTGAGAGAAAATATTTGAGATTTATCTTTAAAATATCTTAGATAGTAAATTTCATTGGGATTTTTGGAGAAAATTGGAGTTAAAACGAGATCTCTGCCATCGGTTAAAAATTTGTTATTACGGCCATCAAAATCCATTATGGCTAGTTTTTTTGTTCTTTTTTTAGCGGATCCCGATTCTGCTACGTAGAGAATTTTTGAAGAAAAATGGCCTATTGCCTCACCGGTGATAGCCTTAAATATTTCATCGGAAATAATGTTCGATACTTTAATGATATTATCATGAGAAGCTGAGTAATATTTGCCAAATAATTGCCTTTCGTCTAAAGCATCCCAGAGTCTGATTCTTATTTCAATATTTCTTAGCGGATCATAAGAAAACTCTGCGGTTAAAATTGCGCTAATGCCTAAGGGGGTATATTTCTGGAAATCCGGTATGGATTCAACACCTAATTCAACCTCCGGATTTGGTTTATCTGGAGTTGGGGTTGGTGCTTGCCTTTTTATTATTTCAAAAAGATCTGTGGTTTGTAAATTTAGTCTGATTTGTTTGAGTATTTCTTGAATATCGTCATCTAGATCAAGATCGCTTGATTCAAAACCAAAAAATAATATTTTGTTTTTAACTGCACCTTCACTGTCAATTGAGAAAGAGAGTTCAGCTTTTGCGCTGAAAGAAATAAGAAAAATTATTAAAAGAATCCTGAATATTGCCATTACAATGTTTCAATTATGATATTGTCGTTAGTGTACACACATAAATCACCAGCTATTTTCATTGATTTTTTAGCGATTTCTTCGGCCGATATTCCTTCAACAGAATTTAAAGCCCTTGCCGCAGCTAGTGCGTAATTTCCGCCGGAACCTATTCCGATTATTCCATCTTCTGGCTCAACTACGTCGCCATTTCCAGTTAAAACTAGCGATACATCTTTATCAACTACGATCATCATTGCTTCTAGACGCCTTAAATATTTGTCAGTTCGCCAGTCTTTGGCTAATTCTACACAAGCTCTGGTTAATTGACCGGAATATTGTTCTAATTTAGCTTCTAATCTTTCGAACAATGTGAAGGCATCTGCTGTGGCGCCAGCAAATCCAGCGATGATCGAGCCATCGCCTAATTTTCTGATTTTTTTGGCATTTGATTTCATAATCGTTTGGCCAAACGATACTTGCCCATCTCCTGCGATGGCTACTTTACCGTCTTTTCTTACGGAAAGAATAGTCGTTGCATACATTTGTGAGGGATTTTTGTGATCAAACATTGACGTTTATAATTTATTTGTAATTGTTGTAGCAGTCATAAATTCTATACTACTAAAATGCTTCTTAATTTAAAATCAGCAAGGAATTTTATAATAATTTTTTTCTTAGGAATTGCAAGTGGTTTACCGCTAGCTTTGATTATCTCTACTTTGAAAGTGTTATTATTGGAGCAGGGTTTTGATATTAAGACGATTGGGTTTTTTGCGCTCATTTCTATTCCTTACAGTTTTAAATTTTGTTACGCTCCAATTATTGACTCTGTTAAAATTCCGTTCTTGTCTAATAAGGTTGGGCAAAGAAAATCTTGGATTTTGTTCATGCAAGTTTGCTTGGCACTGTTTATTGCTCTTCTAGGTTGGTCGGGCGTAATGGGGAGCTTGTTTTTGATTGGTCTATTTGCACTGATGGTGGCATTTTTTTCGGCGAGTCAAGATATTGTCATTGACGGTTACAGAATTGAGTTAATCCAAAAGGACGACCAAGGTTTGGCGGCGAGCTTTTATGTGTATGGTTATCGAATTGGAATGTTAATTTCTGGAGCTGGAGCTTTAGCGTTAGCGGAGATTTTGTATTGGGATGCGGTTTATTTTATCATGTCATGTTGTATGGGCGCAACTATTTTGATAATGTTTTTTGCCGAAGAAACGAGGAAAAATTTTACAATTGAGAAGAATTTTTCTGATTGGTTTAGTGTGTATGTTATTGACCCATTTGTTGATTTTAGTAAGCATCGTAAATGGTTTTTGATTTTGATATTTGTAATTTTATTTAAATTATCCGACGCCTTTGCCGGAAATTTAACCCTGCCTTTTCTTCGTGAAATTGGTTTTAGTAAAATTGAGATTGCATCGATCGTTAAAACTTTTGGATTATTTGCAACATTATTTGGGGTATTCGTAGGTGGTGTGTTGGTTAAAAAATACAGCATTTACAACACATTATGGATTGCTGTTGTGGCACAAATGTTGTCGAATTTAGCATTTTGTTATTTGGCTAAAATTGGATATGATACACATTCGTTGTACTGGGTTATTTTTATTGAGAATTTTAGTGGTGGCATTGGTGACGCAGTATTTGTCGCTTATTTAAGCAGCCTTTGTAATATTAACTACAGTGCAACACAATATGCTCTATTGGTTTCTTGCGCAACTTTTTCTAGAAGTGTTTTGACATCTCTTTCTGGTGTGGTGGTGACAGATTTTGGTTGGTACAATTTCTTTATTATTTCAGCTCTTTTATCCATTCCTTCCTTGTTTTTGTTATTGTGTATTCGCCAAAGAGTTTCAACTCAATAGATGTGTCATGAAACCTTTATTTTCAATATCTAATTTCTTGCAGGTACCTGCAAGAGTAGTCGAAAATACGTTAAAAACCCACATATCTTGGATCCATTTTTCTTTTCTAAATAATTGGTTTACTTTTTTTGAAGAAAATTTAAGTTAGCAATTAGGAGTAACTCAAGTATATTTTAATGCGTCTTACAACCATCAAATCAAAGAAAGAGAAGATAGCAAAAGGTGAGGTTTCGGCTGCGACTTTTATTCCCTACAAGTGCCATTGGAATTCTGACACGATTTTAACGGAAAATGAAGAATTAGTGCGTGTTATTAAGATGAAAGGGTTCGCATTTGAAACGGCGGATGATGAGGATGTTGATATCAAAAAAACAGCAAGAAATAACCTGCTTAAGGGGATGTCTTCAGGGAATTTCTCGCTTTATTTTCACACTATCAGAAGAAAAGAAAAAGGATTTCCAGATGGAGAGATGCCAGATAGCTTTTCACAAAGAGTAAATAAAGAATGGGCCGCAAGGCATTCAGATGAGAAAAGCTACATTAACGAACATTATCTAACAATAATTCGCGGATCCGATAAAGCTGGTGCCGCTGTTTTGGAACATCTGGCAAAAAAGTTACAACATACAGCCGATAAATCATCTTGGGAAGAGCATATGCGAGAAGGTTTTGATGAAATTGAAGAGATGACAGAGAGAGTTTTAAATGGCTTTAGTAATTATGGAGCAGAATTGCTAGGCTTAGTTGATACCGGAACTGGAATGAGTTGTGAGATTTTAGAATTTTTAGCTCGAATTGTGAATTGTGGTTATTCGCAGCCAATTACACCTCCTAAACAAGAAATTTCACACCATCTACCGATTAGTCGGCTTTATTTTGGCAATAAATCTATTGAAGCGCATCATCCAAATGGAATTAAATATGCTGGTATTGTTTCGATCAAGGAATATCGACCATCTACTCATGCTGGCATGTTTGATGGTTTTATGCAATTGCCCTTTGAATTAATAATTAGCCAATCATTCTCGTTTATTAATCGAATGGTTGCCATTAGTTCGATGCAATTACAACAAAGGCGTTTGGTGCAATCTGAAGATGTTGCCGTGTCACAAATTCACGAGATTGATCAGGCTCTTGATTCGGCAATGAGCGGTGAATTTGCTTTTGGTAATCACCATATGACGGCACTTTGCATTGAAGATACCCCAAAAGCTCTGGAAAGTGCTTTATCAATGGCTGTGGTAGAATTATCAAATGTTGGTATTATTGGTGTTAGAGAAAAGATGAATATGGAACCCGCTTACTGGGCGCAATTACCAGGCAATACTTTATTTATGGCAAGGAGATGCGTTGTTAACACCTACAATATTGCCGCTTTTGCCTCATTTCACAATTACCCGTCAGGTAAACGAAAACGAAATCACTGGGGAGATGCAGTTACAGTACTAAATACCGTTTCTGGGACACCTTATTTCTTTAGTTTTCATGTTAGAGATGTTGGTCATACAATGATCATCGGCCCAACTGGCGCCGGTAAGACGGTACTCTTAAACTTTTTATGTGCACAATCGCAAAAATTTAATGGACGGCTATTCTTTTTTGATAAAGATAGAGGTGCCGAAATATTCATTAGAGCGATTAATGGGCGTTACATGACCCCAACTCCGTCTCGTCCTTCAGGGTTTAACCCCTTTCAACTTGAAGATACGAGTCAAAATAGAGCCTTTCTTGTAGAATTCTTAACATCTTTAGTTTTGGATGGCGAAGATAAGTTGCCGGCTCATGAGGTTGATAGAATTAACGAGGCTGTTAAAGGAAATTACAAATTACCCAAAGAACAAAGAAGGTTAAGAAACATTGCCCCATTTATGGGTCTAGGGGGCCCGGGAACATTATCAGGAAGGTTGGAAATGTGGCATTCAAAAGGATCTCACGCCCGATTATTTGATAATGAAGAGGATATCATTGATTTTACGTCAGCTCGATGCTTTGGTATTGAAATGGGTCACTTACTTGGAGACAAAGCTAGTTTGCCACCGGTACTTTTATATTTATTTCACAGAATTCAAAGTTCGCTTGATGGATCGCCAACTATGATTGTTTTGGACGAAGCATGGGCATTAATTGGAAACCCAGTATTTGCACCCAAAATTAAAGATTGGCTAAAAGTACTTAGAAAATTAAATACATTTGTCGTATTTGCAACGCAATCAGTTGAAGATGCTTCAAAAAGTGATATTTCAGACACATTGGTGCAGCAAACCTCAACGCAAATATTTTTACCTAACTTAAAAGCAACAGCTGTTTATAAAGATGTTTTCATGCTTTCTGAGCGAGAGTTTAATCTCGTCAAAACAACAGATCCAGCAAGTAGGTTTTTCCTAGTAAAACAAGATAATGACGGGGTAATAGCGCGTATTGACTTGAATGGAATGGATGATGTGATTCGGGTCTTATCAGCAAGAGCAGAGACGGTAATAGTGATGGATAAAATTATTGATGAAGTCGGAGACGATCCTGATGATTGGCTACCACTCTACTATGAGAGGAGCCGTGGCGTATAAATCGTGGACAAAAAAATACATGAATATTTTACGTTATAATAAAATATCAAAATTCTTTTCTTGCGCTTTCCTCATTTTATTAATAACTATCACGAATATCCACGACTCCTACGCATTAATGGGATCAGAATATGGTGTTGGCAGAATAAGAAGTTGTGATAGCGATGGAGATTGGGGAGGTTTAGATTTTAATCCCACTACGGGTGGTAAAGATATTGAATTTGTGGTGACCAATCCGATTTGTGCTACTGTTATTGCGACTACATATGCCATTGTTATTTCATCAATTGCCGCGATGAATGGAATATGTGGAACAGGAAGCGCTATTCCTAGACTCATACCATCTCCTATTCAAGATGCCTGGGATATAGGTAGAGGGACCTATACTGCAGCGAGTAAATCTGACGCAGCTTGCGCAAGCTCTGTTGCCTTTGCTGTTTCTAGTTGGACCGCAACATTTATTGAGTTAGGCATTATTTATGGAATTGCTCAAGATACATTTAAGAATAGTCAAATATGTGGATTTGATTGGAAAAAACCAAATTCTGATAAATATGACTTTAGTGCTGATAAAGAAAAAGAAAAAAGAAATCTAGAAATAGAGAAAAGACTGAGAGAATATCAACTAGATCCTGTGGGATATGAAAGTAATCCTGAAAAAGCAAAATTACTAGGACTCACATCTGGTGGAGTCGACGCTGCCGATAAAGTTTATAGGGAATGGTATTACGGCGGGATTGAGGTAGAAGACTTACCAGCAGATTATATGAATGACGAAACATGTCTAGACCCACTTAGAAATAATGCGCCACAGCGATATTATTTAAGAGGCATTGAACCAGGAAACTTCAATTGCGAGAGATATATTCCAAACCAAAACATAAAAGGTGTAAGTAAAAACGAACTAAGTAAGGCATATGGATGTTGCTTAAAAAGAAGCAGAGAATATATATGTATCGATTTTAAAGGATTTGCAAGTAGTATCTTCGGTGGAACTTTAGATGCCATTAATCATATACCAGGTGTTGATGAAGGTACGGCGCCAACGCAATTCTTTTGTAGGGGCGGAAAATTATGCGATATTTATGGCGTCGTATTTTCAACGAAATTCTTAGATAATGACCGCCTAATATGTGCAGAGAGCTATTCGTTATGCCCATATAATTTCACTATTAGCGGAGGAACAGAAGTTTGCGAAAGATATCAAGATGGCAAACGAAAATCCTCAGGATATTGGGACATCATCGATCCAGAACAAATTGAAGAAGGAAATTGCGCGTCAAATAGTGAAATTAGAAATACTGATTGCACCTATAATGAAAAAGCAGGCAAGTGTATGAATTATTGTCAATATTTGACGCACTGCGCCTATACCTCTTCTTTACCATTTGATTATAAAAGCACTATTGGAACTCCATACGCCTCAACAGCCTGTTTAGATTTTCAGGGTGATTCGCAAAATAAAAACAGCTATTCGACCTTAAGGCATTTCAGCTTACCTATTGCGCAATGCATGAAGGAAACGCTTGAAAATTTGTTCTACAACAGAGCTGGACACAGTGTATGTGCTAATGTAGATGAGTATCCTGATGAGAACGGATTATGCCGAGATGGAAATTACGCAAAAACAGTTGATGGCTATGATTACAAAAAAGGTGGTAGAGTTGAGCATAAATCATTTTTTGAAAGAATCCAAGATTCAATACGAGACTTTGTGAGAATAATGTTAGTTTTTGCAGTTACATTTTTTGGAGCTGGAGTATTGGTTGGAAAGGTTAATCTGGGGGATAAAAAAACAATAATAATGTTTATAGTTAAATTCTCTTTGGTTATATATTTTACTCTAGGTACAGCATGGCAAAGCCAATTCTTTAATGGCGTCTATAATGCCTCTAGTGACTTTGCTATGATGGTGTTTAAAATTAATGCCGGAGAAGAAGAATTGAAAAGAGATGGCTGTCAATTTGGTGATATTTCTTTACCCGATGGAACTATCGAAGATAGCGGTAGACAGTACCCTCCCGGCAAAAAATATTTAGCGATGTTTGACACCTTGGATTGTAAATTGGCAAGATATTTAGGATTTGGCCCTGAAGTATCGGCTGCAAATATCGCCAAATTAGTCTTAGCTGGCTATTTTGTCGGACCCGTTGGCATTTACTTTTCATTATGTTTACTAATTCTTGGCTTCTTTATGTTAGCCCTAACAATAAGGGCTCTACATATTTTCTTGAGCGCATCTTTTGCAATTATTCTAATGGTTGTCATATCGCCAATCATAATCCCAACCGTATTATTTGAGAAAACAAACAACATATTTAAGGGATGGATTAAAAATCTGATAGCCTTCACCTTGCAGCCCATGATTTTATTTGCCTATGTCGCAATATTTATTACCGTCATGGACTCAACTATGGTTGGCAGCGCTGTATTTACTGGCACGGCACCAAATAAAAAAATATCTTGCGCTAAAAATTGCTACTTCAAAGATACGGGGCTTATCTCGGTCAAAAACGATGGCGTCACTTCTTCAGATTGTATTCAACAAAATGAAGAATTTATTGACCCAATGAATGATAGCATCTTATGTCTTCTAAATATTGACAGTTTTGGTAGTTGGCCTGGATTAGAATGGCTCGGGCTATCAATTCCAATAATTGAAAATATTTTTGACGGCAATGTAAAACAAAAAATATTAACTCTTATCAAAGGCGCTTTGATAATGATATTATTATACGGATTTATGGATGAAATTAGTGGGATAGCAGCACAGATTATCGGTGGCGCTTCACTACCTAGCTCTAAATCTGATCCTATGGCCATGTTTAGTAAGGTTGCTGGCAAACCTAGCTTCTCTCTTTCCAAAGGTATGGAGGTTAAAGGAGGAGCCGTAAACGCAGTTGAGCGACGGATGACAAGAGGGTCGCAACAGCTACTCAAAAAAGGTGCCTCAATGGCTAAAGATGCTGCTGCAAAATATGGTAGTGGAGGCAAAGGAGCTGAGGATGCCGGAGGAGATAGTGGTGGCGATGGAGGTAATGATAGTAAATCAGATGAGTCATCCTCTGACTCTTCATCAGGTTCAGGAGGGTCTTCATCAGGCGGAAGTGACCAATCCGGATCAGGTAAATAATCATTTGACAAAAACGCCCTTTTATTATTTACTGCCGGCCTCGTTTTTCTTTAGCTGCTATCACTCAGTTTTTTTATGGTAGCTTTAGCTATAAAAGGCGATAAGCCTTTTAAATAAAAAACGGCAATAAATCTGTGATTTTTGCCAGTCTCTCAATCGTCTTCGAATCGAAGATGAGAAAAGCGATTGAGTACCCAAGTTTAGTTAGGCTGCTATAGCTCAGGGGTAGAGCACTTCATTGGTAATGAAGAGGCCGCAGGTTCAAATCCCGCTAGCAGCACCAGCCTACGCTCTTGTGAGCTTCGGCTGGCAGGCCAACCAGTCCTATCCACAATAAATTTAGCGACGGCGGACTTCTCAAGACATATTACCAACCTAAAATAATATCCATATGACCAACTTCCTAAAAATATTCCTACTTATGCTAACAATATCGACCCCCTCTTTCGCTAAAAAGAACATCCATATTATCGCAACAGGTGGAACAATAGCTGGCAGCTCTGATTCCTCAACTTCTTCCAACTACGCTTCCGGACAGGTTGATATTTCTACAATTATAAAATCCATCCCAGACATAAACACATTAGCCAACATAAACGCCGAACAAATCTTCCAAGTTGGTAGCCAAGATATGAATGACGAACTACTTCTAAAACTGGCTCAAAGAGTAGATGACATAATATCAAAATATTCCACTGACGCCGTCGTCATAACACACGGCACCGATACAATCGAAGAAACTGCCTATTTTCTAAACTTAGTAATCAAAACCAAAAAACCAATAATTTTAGTCGGTTCAATGCGCCCCTCAACAGCACTAAGTGCCGATGGCTCCTTAAATCTTTATAATGCAGTTGCTTTGGCAGCTAGCAGAGATGCTAAAGGACAAGGGGTATTAATCTCTATGAATGACACTATTTACAACGCTAGAAATGCAAGAAAATCCCACACAACCAATGTAGCAGCATTTGTTGATGATAATGCTGGAAAAGTTGGGCAAGTCTATTTTGGCGATGTCGATATTACCACACAAACCCTCAAAAAACACACTCACAATAGCGCCTTTACAGTCTCCAAAATCAAGAATTTACCAAAAGTAGATATCATTTATGCTCACAGCGGTTTTGATAGTAATGTCATTGACTATTATATCAATTCTGGTTCAAAAGCTATCATTCTAGCTGGAGTAGGAGATGGGAACGCCGATCAAAAAACTATTAACGCACTAGCGAAAGCTGCAGAAGCTGGGGTCTATATAATCAGAAGCAGTAGAGTGTTTGGTGGAAAAATCATTAGAAATTCGGAAATCAACGATGACAAGCTCACTTTCATTACCGCCAATAATCTAACGCCCCAAAAGGCACGAATATTAGCTAAAGTCGCTTTGTCTAACAACGTTAAAGATCACCAAGAATTGCAGAATATTTTCGATAGCTATTAATTCTCCTTAACTCCACTATGAATAGCAGCAACGCCAGCCGTTAGATTTTGATATTTAACATTTTTAAAGCCAGCTTCTTCGATCATTTCTTTAAATTTATCTTGTGGCGGAAATTTTCTGATACTTTCTACTAAATATTGATATGATTCTTTATCATTTAAGACTATTTGACCAATTTTTGGAATGACGTTGAAAGAATATTTATCATAAATTTTTTGCAAAAAATAATCATTCACCTTTGAAAATTCCAAGCAAATGAATTTTCCACCCGGCTTTAAGACCCTGTAAGCCTCTTTTAGTGCTTTATCGATATTAGTAAAATTTCTAATTCCAAAAGCAATAGTAAAATAATCAAAATAATTATCATCAAAGGTTAAATTCTCGCCATCTAAACAAACAAAGTTTAGATTTTGATAAAGATTTTTATCAACCGCCCTGCTTTTTCCAACATCAAGCATTTCTTGGTTAATATCTACTACTTCAATATTAACTTTGGCTTGATACTCGTTGGCTTTCTTGGTAAGACGAAAAGCAATATCTCCAGTTCCCCCAGCCAAATCGATAATTTTGTAATTATAATCTTTTTTAGAAAAAGAAATTTCCTCTACCATCTTTTTTTTCCATAACCGATGAATCCCTCCACTCATCAAATCATTCATAATGTCATATTTTTTTGCGACATTTGAAAAAATATCTTTGACAAGACCAGACTTTTCGTCTTTATTGACTGATTTGAATCCAAAATGTGTTTTATTATCCTTGTTTTCCATGTTAAAAACTTCTGATTTTGATTTTGATTTACCAACTAATTTAATTGCCAAAAATCCGTTTTTTCCCAAAGAAAAAACAAAAATGCTGGTACATGAAAATAAGAATATCTTTGATAAACAAGTAATCAACCTCGCAGATTACCTAAATGAAGGCGATTTACTGGTTTTTAACGATGCGAAAGTAATAAAAGCAAAATTAAAGGGGGAAATTAGACGCAATGCCGCTATTTTAGAATTTAATTTGGATCAATTAAATAATAATATTTGGAACGCCTTATGCAAACCCGCTAAAAAAGTAAAGGAAGGAGATGTAATCGATATTGCTGATGGGTTTTTCGTAGAAGTTAAGAAAAAAAATAATGATGGCACAATAGGCATTACATTTAATAAAGAAGGAGAAGAATTTGTAAAATCACTCGATATATTTGGTGAAGTTCCTTTGCCCCCCTATATTAAAAGAGAGAAAAACCAAGAAGATATTGAAAATTATCAAACTATTTATGCTAAATCAGGATATGCGGTTGCCGCCCCTACCGCGGGATTGCATTTTAATGATATAATTTTTGATAGTCTAAATAAGAAAGGAATCAATACGGCGTTTGTTACCTTAAATGTTGGCGCCGGAACATTTTTGCCAGTGCGAGCTGAAAATATTAAAGAACATAAAATGCATTTTGAATATTTTAGTATGGATGAAAAAACAGCTAACATTATTAATGATACAAAAGCTAAAAATAAGAGAGTAATCGCTGTTGGAACAACTTCTTTAAGAGTTTTAGAAAGTTCAGCTACTCAGAAAAATATTGTTAAGGCCGGAAGTAGAAGTACCGATATTTTTATTTATCCACCTTACGACTTCAAAATAGTTGATGGTTTAATGACAAATTTTCATCTGCCAAAATCAACATTATTTATGTTAATATGCGCCTTTATTGGTAAAGATGAAGCATTTAAACTCTATAAACACGCAATAGAAGAGAAATATAGATTTTACTCTTACGGAGATGCTACTTTATTGCTTTAGATAGGAGTGGCATGAACGTTACGGCGGGGGTTTTTACACCGACCACACGTTCATTACTTTACCAACCAGCTCTTCTTCTAGAAATATTACTATCTTTTCTATCTTCCACTCTAATGAGAGAAGAATTTGGTTTTCTGATATTGCGCTCTCTTTTTACATCTCTTAATATTTTATCCATTCTTACCATTTTATACGATAAATCCGGAGCATCACTACTGACTATTTCCATCCAATCTTGTTCAAAATAAAATTGCACATAATCGTAACTTCTCTCATTTTCTATGCTTGGAAGGTTATTTTTCTTGAAGTCAAATTCTCTAATGACTTTTCTTCCTTGCTGATTACGCCACGAAATATAAACAGGACCGAAGAAATCCGCATTGTCATTTATAAAAAATGACTGCCCCCTTGAGTCGCCAGGATATAAATGTGGAAGGGTTAGTTTTTTATTGCCCACCCAAATACATGTAATGTCACTGATCGGCTGGGTACTAATATTACTGAAATAAATTACGGGACTTTCCTTGCGACCAGAACATGACGCAACTAATAATAAGCTAATAATAGCGACAAATATTGATCTCATAATCGTATTTTTTATTTCACTAAACTCCTAGAGATGACTCTCAACTCTCATAGCTTCACGAATTTTTATCGCTTTAACAAACCTCGAAAAAGCAAAAAGAAAACTATAAATAACTCCATCAACACCATAGATAAAATATCTTCTGATCACATAGGCCTTAAAGAAGGAAAAAATAGGAGTTAAGAGAATTTTTATAATTGAAACTTTTTTGCCCTTCTCTAGAGCTTCCTTGGCTTGCATTGTGGAATATGCGTTTATTTTTTCAATCCAATGTTGAAAAGATCTAAAAGATTGATGATAAATAATATGGTTTAACTGCCCTATTTCAGATAGGTTGGAACTATTAAATAAATTTACTGAATCATGTACCGCACTATCTTTAAAGCCCGCGTGGTTTTTATTATATAATCTTAATTGATTGTAATAATAAGCAAATTTCTTTGGCTTTTTCTCAAAGCGAAACTTATTTACAATTTTAACTTTATAGCCTTTTTTAGCATTTAGATTAGGCGAATGAAAAAGAGTAATAATTTCCCTTGCTAATTCTGGGGATACTTCTTCGTCAGCATCAATATTTAAAATCCAGTCATTCTTACAGCTTTTTTCACCAAATATTTTTTGCGGCCCGTAACCTTGCCATTCATTAAATATTACTTTAGCACCAGATTTCATTGCAACATCTACAGTCTTGTCTAAACTACCAGAGTCAATGACTAAAACTTCGTCAGCAAAATCTTTCACTAAATTGATGACACTGGCTATGCGATCTTCTTCATTTTTAGCTATTATAAAAACTGATAGAGGAAGTTTCATAATTTTTTATTTTTTAAATTGAATTTGTTGTTGTGAATATCTAATTTACCTTAGATATTGTTAATTTCAAACTTATAAATTTCTATGCTACAAAAATATAAAAAACTTGTAATTACTGTTATTTCTTTTTTCTTGTTGATTGGCTTTGGGTTAATTATTATTAATAACTATAAAACAAAGACATCTTTCAAATATAAGGAGATGACAAAAGAAGAACTTGAACCAGAAACAAACGTTCAAGATGAAGTGAGTGAAAAAATTATTGCAGCATCGCAAAAACCAACAAAAAAATATCAAGCACAAGGTTTGTTAAAAGTAACAAAATCAGACCGCATATTGGGAGATAAAAATGCACCAATTGTGATGGTTGAATATGCGTCTCTTTCTTGCCCTCACTGCGCATCCTTTAACAGGGAATCATTTGGAAAAATTAAAAAGAAATATATCGATTCTGGAAAATTATTATTTGTTTATAGAAATTTCCCACTCAATCAACCAGCTCTAAACGCTGCTATGTATGCCAGTTGCCACGCCAAAGATGATAATGAAAAATATTTCTTAATCATCAAAAATTTATTCAAAACCCAAGATGCCTGGGCGTTTGATGCTAGGTTTGAAAAACGACTTGAAGCTTTAGCAAAGCTGGAAGGAATGTCTGAAAGTGATTTCAAGAAATGCATGAATAATGAGCAACTCAAACAAGATCTTCTAACACATAGAATTGCTGTAGCCAAATCTCTTAATGTTAAATCAGTCCCAGCATTTTTTATTAATGGTGAGTTATCTTCTGGTTATGTTGACTATGTAACTTTTGAAAAAGCAATAGAAAAAAAACTCAACGAATAGATGCCTTATAAAATAAGCGTTAAAAATTTAATAAAAAACTTTGGTGAACAAGAGGTCCTAAGGGGCGTTGACTTATCTGTTAAAAAAGGTGAATCATTAGTGATACTTGGTGGCTCTGGAAGTGGAAAATCTGTTCTTATTAAAATCATAACCGGACTTATGAGCGCAAGCTCTGGATCGGTAATTATTGATGGCTATGATGTCACAAACATCAAAAAAAAAGACAGAGATGAATTAATGGAAAAATTTGGCTTCTTATTTCAAGGTGGCGCACTATTTGACTCTCTGCCAATTTGGCAAAACGTTGCTTTTCGGATTTTAAGCAACAAACAATGTTCAAAAAAAGAAGCGAGAAATATTGCTATTGAAAAACTAAAATCTGTTGGCTTAAGTGAAAAAGTAGCAGACCTGTATCCTAGTGAATTATCAGGAGGCATGCAAAAAAGAGCCTCTTTAGCCAGAGCTATTGCCACGAAGCCTGAAATTATATTTTTTGATGAACCAACAACCGGACTAGATCCAATAATGGCTGACGTTATTAATGATTTAATTATCGAAAATTCTAAAAAGCTTGGCGCTACCACCGTTACTATTACACATGATATGGCATCCGCCAGTAAGATCGCCGATAAAGTAGCAATGCTCTACGAAGGACAAATCATATGGTTTGGCGATGTCAAAGATATGTATTCATCAAACAATGAATATGTTGAGCAATTTATTCACGGATCAGCCAAAGGGCCTATAAATTTCATGAAGTAGTTATGACAAACAATCGTGCATTTTCGATGGTAGAAATATCAATGGTGTTAGTACTACTAACAGCCATCATTATTGGTATTTTACAAACAACCACGTTGATGAATGATGCTAAATTATCAAAAGCACAAACCTTAACAAAACGATCTCCGGTTAAAGATATGCAAGGTCTCATAATGTGGCTGGAAACAAGCCTAGAGGAAAGTTTTATCTTAAAAGAGATTGAAAATGGTGGTCATATTTCTAAGTGGATTGATATTAAAAATAATGTTCAAAAACCAAATCACGCAACGCAAACCAATTTTAACAACCAACCAACCTATCAAGAACAAGCTTTTAATGATGCTATTCCTGGCATTAGATTTAATGGTAGTAGCGATTATTTAACATTTGATGGAGATTATATCGTCAATAGCCCTTACAGCATTTTTGTTGTTGAGAAAAGAACAAGTAATGCAAGTGAAAATTATTTTATTGGCGGAACCACACAATCTTCTTATCAAAATGTGATTATGGGATACCAAACTAATACAACTTTTTTAAACTCTAACCATAACAGCCACTTAACCCACTCCGTTGCAGCATATTCTGAGCATATAGAAAGAATACATAGTTTTACTTTTGACATGACAAACAGAAAATCTTATCTAAATGGTGGATCAGTCGAAGCCAGCGATACAGTTTCAAGCCCCATAACTGGATTTGCGGGAGCTTCAATTGGTAGATATGGCAGTGCCCATAAGTATTATCAAGGCGATCTTGCAGAAATTATTATTTTTAACAGAGCCCTCAATGACAAAGACAGAAACGCTGTTGAAG
>JADHOZ010000078.1 GCA_016778745.1 Rickettsiales bacterium | reverse complement strand
TTTTCTATCCGCTCTTCCTCTATCATTAATAGCGCTCTCACTTAACCCTGTAGTATCATTAAAAAAGCTACTAAAAGTTAACTTAGAATCTTCTAACAAAGCTGAAATACTAGCACCGAGCTTCTCTCTCAAATTATAATCTTCATTAAACTGTGAGCTAAATACACCTATTCTATTACTCTTACTATAACCCGTACCAAAGCCCGGATCATATTTACCAAACTGAAAAATCATATCTTCATTTTCAAAATAGAGCTTTAACTGTTCAATTAAAAGACCATTATCACCTAAAGATACTTCTCTATCACTTTGTAAAAATTCACGATATCTTTCGGGGTTTTGAGAATTTCTAGTTTGTAAAGTTTCATTTGGCTGATATCTCCATTCAGTCTTAACTGACCAATTGCGATTAAAATTCAAAGAAAACTCGGGTTGGACGTAAAAAAAAGCACTATTATCACTAATACCAGTTGCTTTGGTAGATAAAACCCTATCTGGCTGAATCTCAAACAAAGTAGAACCACTAATGTAGGGATATTTTTTCGCCCATACATTTGACGAAATCACGAAAAAAATAACAAAAAGACCGATCTTTTTAAACATATTAATATCCTTATTTAATAATTGGCAATTGAACAGTTAATGAAGTTCCTACATTTAATTCACTATCTATTTTTAGAGAACCCTTATGTAATTCAATAAAATTTTTAGTCAAATAAATTCCTATTCCTGTTCCCGCAACTTCTAAGGTATTTTTAGCCCTAAAAAACTTTTGTCCAATATTTTTTAAATCATCTTTGGGAATACCAATTCCCTGATCAACAACCTTCATCAACACTTTTTGTTCATTTGACTTAGACATAACCTTAACAACGCTATTATCCCTAGAATATTTAACCGCATTAGAAATAATATTAGTAAAAGCATGATCCAACAACCTAGAATCACCATTAAATTCAGTTGGCAAGCCCTCGAGATTAACCACAAGTTTAATATTTTTCCTATCAGCCAAATCAGCATTCTTCTCAATAATATCCGCAACAAATTTTTTTAAATCAAAAATATTTCTCTCCAACTTAATTTTATTCTCACCGCTTTCCATTTTTGCTAAATTAAGAGTACTCTGAATTAAGCCATTTAATCTTTGAATCGCAAATTTAATTTTATCAAAACTCTTATTGATAGACTCATCGACACCAGATAATTTATTAAGCTTTCTTCCTAGCACTTCCCTGGTTGAATCAATAATTTGCAAAGGCGTTTTAAATTCATGAGAAACCATCGCCACAAACTCATTTTGCATTTGGCGCATCTCTTTTTCTTGCTTTAAAGCTTCTTTAAGCTGCGAACTTCTCTCCATTAACGCATGATTTGCAATCATCACCCTCTCAATGGATTCAGATCTATCAATAGCAATTGAGAATTGATCTGCAACCATTTCCACTAATTCTACCTCATCAGATGTCCAGCTCCTCATATCAGATTGATGAATATAAATTCCACCATTGATCTTATCATTAAACATAGTGGTAACAGCAATTTGAGAAGAAATATTAAAACCTTCAAAAATATCTCTAATTTTATCAAAATTACTATCACTAATAATATTATCCACAGCGATTATCGAGCTTTTTCCCGATTTATTACCGTATTTTTCAAAGAAATGATTTTGAAAATTAATATATTGAGCAATATTTTTTAACGCAGCCTCATCGCCATTACCAACTAAAGAATATTTACTATCCGCACAAAATTCTTCAACAAAATTAGTAGACGAATCCTGATAGTCATGAATCACACATCTATCCGCCTTCAAATGTGTACATAAAATTTTGGCGACCAATTGCGCGACTTCTGCTATTGGGGCATCAGATATTATCAACGATCCTATCTCTCTTAACAATCTCTCTTTGCGTAAACTCCTTTCAAGATTTTTTAATAACGTTGAAGCAGATCTTTTGCTACTACTATTTACCAAATTCTTTTCATCTAAATGATCTTGACTTGCTCCCAAATCCTCAAACATCAATATTGCATAATGGTAATCATCCGATTGTAAATCCTTATTAGGACTAAAAGTTATTTTACACCTAATCTTACTGGGAGATTCTTTATCATGATTAGAGATAGCAATATTTACAACGCAAAAATGGAATTCCTTAACAGACTTCACTAACCTAACATATTCAATTTGATCTTCTGATGAATAATCAATATCAATATCTTGAAATAAAAAATCATAACTCTTTCCAATCAAGTTGAATTGACTAATTTTAAAAATATCATGAAAAGCACTATTTGAAGCAACTATCGAATAATAATTAGGGTTGTTCTTAGTAGTCTCACAAATAATTGATGCAACTTCTTTGCCTTCGATTTCTTTCTTTAATTTGTCAATATTGCTATTTCTAATATCATCCATTTTTAGATCCAACTCTTCCCTACTAACCTCACTCAAGGGCTTGCGATCATCGCCCTTAGATACTGAACTCAAAAGCTTCTGCAACATAAAACTACACTAAAAAAAATAATTAAATTAATACCCAAAATCTATTTTATAAAATATAAAATTCCATCGAATAAACATAATTTTTTTAGATAGTGTCGCCACGAGATTTAATCATTGATTTTTCACTTATTTTTTCTTCTTAGTCATTGTTTTTCTTACGCCTTTTTTTCTTCCACCACCCTCAGATTTCTTCTTTTGAATCTCATAAATTAAATCCACAGCTCTATTTAAACCAATCTCAAGAATATTATCATCTTTTACAGAACTATATTTCTTATCATGCAATAAATAAGGCCCAAATGGTCCAATACTCGCAACAATTTTTAAACCAGTCTCAGGGTGAATCCCAACTTCTCTAGGCAAAGTCAACAAACCAGTAGCATCTCTTAAGTCAATATTGTGCGGATCCATATTTTTAGGAATAGAAACTCTCTTTGGTTTCTTGGCTTTTTTCTTTTTACCTTTAGCATCAGCCTTCACCTCCTCACTACCTTGAAGCTCTAAATAAGGGCCATAAGGACCTAATTTAACCATAACTTCAAAACCACTTTTTGGATCTTTCCCAAGATTTCTAGGCTCAAATTGAGGCTTATCGCCCGTATCATCACCACCATCTTCTTTACCAAAAAGCTGCTTAGTATGCTTACAAGTAGGATAATTAGAACATCCAACAAATGCTCCAAACTTACCTAATTTTAAACTGAGGCTTCCGCCGTCGCAACTTGGGCATTTATTTTGTAGCTTACCACTCTCATCACGTCCAAATATTCTAGAACCAACCGTTTCATTAAGAATATCTAAAACTTCACTAAATTCTTTTTCTTTAACGCACTGGCAATTACTATTAAAACTACCCCAAAATTTCTTTAAAAACTCTTTCCAATCAATACCTCCATGCGAAATAATATCCAACTCATCTTCCAAATGAGCCGTATAATCATATTCAACATACTTTAAGAAAAACTCCTTCAAAAATATTGTAACAATTCTACCTCTTTCCTCTGGAAAAAATCTTTTCCTGTCTAATTTAACATAACCACGATCTTGCAACACCGAGATAATCGCCGCATACGTTGAGGGTCTTCCGATGCCAAGCTCTTCCATTTTTTTAACCAAACTAGCCTCAGAATATCTGGGAGGCGGATCAGTAAAATGCTGATTTGGTGACACTTCAAGTAATTTAAGATTTTCACCTTCTTCTAATTCTGGTAAATATCTCTTTTCATCATCTTCAGATTGCTCTTCATCAACACCCTCTTTATAAACCTTATAAAAACCATCAAATTTAATGGTAGATCCAGTAGCCTTAGCTTTTGCATAGCTAGGAATAGTAATAATCTCAGCGGAAACTTGATCAAAAACGACATCCGCCATTTGCGAAGCTAACATTCTTTTCCAAATCAAATCATATAAAGCAAATTGATCACTATCCAAATATCCCTTTACTTTCTTTGGTTCATTAGAAAAATCGGCAGGCCTAATAGCCTCATGCGCTTCTTGAGCATTTTTTGCCTTACTCTTAAAAACATTAGGGGAATCGGGCAAATAGTCATCACCATAAAGATCTTTAATAGAATCTCTAGCCATCCCAATAACCTCCGGAGTAACAGAAATTGAATCTGTTCTCATATAAGTAATCAAACCCTGCGTAGATCCGCCAATATCAACACCTTCATAAAGTTTTTGTGCCACCATCATGGTTTTCTTAGCACCGAAACCTAATTTTCTGGCCGCTTCTTGCTGTAGGGATGAAGTAGTAAATGGCGGATTAGACCTTCTTTTGGATTGTTTCTTAGTAATGGATAAAACTTGATAAGATTTATCCTCTAAAACCTTCTTAATCCCAACAGCTTGCTCTTCTTTGGTAATGGAAAATTTCTCTAATTTCTTACCATCAATCTCATGAATGGTAGCCTGAAATTTTTCACCACCAGAATTATTCAAATCAAGTTTAATATCCCAATATTCCTCGGTTTTAAAAGCTTCAATTTCATCTTCACGATCACAAATAAGTCTAAGCGCAACTGATTGCACTCTACCCGCAGATCTTGAACCGGGAAGTTTTCTCCACAAAACCGGAGATAAGGTAAAGCCAACTAAATAATCCAAAGCACGCCTAGCTTGTTGAGCATTGACTAAATCAACATTAATATTTCTTGGCTTTTTAATTGCTTCTGTAACAGCGGATTTAGTGATAGAGTTAAACACCACCCTTTCAACCGGTAAATCTTTCTTTATTACCTTTTTCTTTTTTAAAACCTCTAAAATATGCCAAGCAATTGATTCCCCTTCTCTATCCGGATCGGGAGCCAATATTAGCTTGTCACAATTTTTTGCCGAGTCAACAATCGCCTTAACATGTTTAGAAGAGGTTTTTGAAACCTCATAATTCATAGCAAAATCATTATTAGGATCAACCGACCCATCTTTACTTGGTAAATCTCTAATATGACCAAAAGATGCTAACACACTGTAATCTTTGCCAAGATATTTGCCAATTGTCTTTGCTTTCGCTGGAGACTCTACAATCAAAAGATTTTTCATTTAAACTGTTTTAGATTACACGTTCCTTCTGACAATTCTTCCTTTGGTTAGATCGTACGTTGTCATTTCAACCTCAACCTTATCACCTTTTAGGACTCTGATTTTATTCTTTCTAATTTTACCTGAAGCATGGGCAGTAATCAGATGACCATTCTCCAACTCAACTCGAAAAATAGTATTTGGCAAAACTTCCACCACAATACCATTCATTGTAAGTAAATCTTCTTTAGGCATTAACATTTATTTAATTAACAGACAAAAAACCAGATCCTATCGGATCTGATCCGGAAAAACATAAGAACAGGACTTTTTAAATTCAAGCAAATTCAAGCATTATTATCAAATACCGGATCTCTCACACCTAAAATATGACAAATTGCCATAACTAGATCTGATCTATTCAAAGTGTAAAAATGAAAATCACTAACACCCGCTCGATGAAGAATTCTACAAAGCTCAATAGCTACAACACCAGCCATAATCTTCCTAGTTTCAACCCTCTCATCTAAACCATTAAATATATCAATCATCCATTTTGGGATAGTGGTTCCACACATTTTAGAAAAATGCAGCATTTGCTTTACATTAGAGACTGGTAAAATACCCGGAATAATAGGAACCTGAATTCCTTTATTGCGACATTTATCAACAAATCTTAGAAATACATCGCTATCAAAAAAAAATTGAGTCATAACCCTATCAGCACCCGCGTCAACTTTTCGTTTAAGAT
>JADHOZ010000077.1 GCA_016778745.1 Rickettsiales bacterium | reverse complement strand
AAAGAAGTGACAGAAATTGTGGTTCAAGAGCCAATTATTGAAGATAAATATGATTACTTCTTAAAGAAGATTTATGATAATTTATCAGAAATATCGGACGAAATCTCCGAGAAGAATCCGGCAACAACCAACGAAGAATCAAGATATGAAATTAAAAGAGAAAAAAATCTTGAATTCAAAATTAATGGCACGCCGGTCAGGGAAGTTTTAGGTAAGTTTTAATAGGCGTAATGAATATAAGCCAAGCACTTCTTAGCGCAAAAGCAAAGCTAAAAAAAAACGCCATTCAGTCTTTTTATATTGATTCATTGTTGTTATTGTCGCATGTCATTAACAAACCAAAAGAGTTTGTCATTTTCAATCCTGATTTCGAGCTATCAACACAAGAAATATCGGAATTTGAGAGTCTTGTGAATCGTCGCCAGAATTTTGAACCAATATCCCACATATTACAAAAAAAAGAATTCTATTCTAGGGATTTCATCGTTACTAAAGATGTTTTAGATCCTCGTCCAGACTCAGAATCGTTAATAGAATACGTGCTGCACAATTTTCAAAAATCCAATATTAATATTCTAGAAGTCGGAGTTGGTTCGGGATGTTTAATAATAACAATTCTAAAAGAGATACCAAATACTATCGGCAAGGCGCTAGATATTTCGAGGCCAGCAATAGAAATTGCTAAACAAAATAGAAAAAAACATAATTTAGAAGATAGATTAGAAATAATAGAGTCAAATCTATTAGCGAATATTCATGACAATGAAAAGTTTGATTTAATAATCTCAAACCCTCCATACATTAAAAGCAATGATATTGCAAATTTACAAAAAGATGTAAAAGATTTTGAGCCACTGTCTGCTTTAGATGGGGGCCATGACGGTTTAGACTTTTATAGGTATCTCGCTAAAGAAGCGCACATACATTTAAAACCTAAATCAAGCATAATCATGGAGATAGGTTGTGATCAAGAAAAGGAAATAGTAGAAATTTTTAAAGAAAACAATTTTAATTACATAGCTTCAAAAAAAGACCTGTCAGGAATAGTCAGGGTTCTACATTTTACCACTAAAAATTAGCACGATGATTATCGTAAAAACAATTAAAGAAATCAGAGAGGCATTATCAAAAGTAGGGTCAAAAAAAATAGCCTTTGTCCCTACGATGGGATGTCTACATCAGGGACATTTACATCTTGTAGAGGAGGCTAAAAAACATGCAGATATAGTAGTGGTCTCAATATTTGTTAATAAAGCGCAATTTAATGATGCGGGCGATTACAACAATTATCCAAGAGATATTGATCAAGATATAAAATCATTACAGCAGACCGGCGCAACTCATATATTTATACCAGATAGCGACGAAATGTTGCCTGAAGATTTAAGCTACAAAATCATTCCAAATACTCTTAATAATTGTCTTTGTGGTTCAACAAGACCAGGACACTTTGAAGGAGTGTCATTAATCTTATCTAAATTTTTTAATATTATTAACCCAGATTTTGCTATATTTGGTAAAAAAGATTTCCAGCAATATTTGATAGTAAAAAAATTAATTAAAGATCTGAGCTATGATATCGAAATCATGGGAATTGATCCGGTTCGAGAAGAATCGGGTCTGGTGATGTCTTCAAGAAATGCAAGACTGAGTGATAGTCAAAAAGATTTATCTTCGAATATAGCATCTATATTAGAAGATATAAAAAACGCATCCGTAAAAAATCCAAATAATATATCGCAAATACTAGAAACATATAAAGAAAAGATCATGAATATGGGCTTTAGTAAAATTGATTATTTAGAAATAAGAAAAGAAGAAGATCTTTCTTTAGTGCAAACATTAGAGCCAGAGTCAAGCTACAGAATATTTATTGCAGTTTACGTTGGCCAAATTAGGCTAATTGATAATCTCTTAATTTAATAAATTTGAGTCATGGATATCTTAACAATTGGTGCTATTGCTGTTCCAAGCCTAGTAATTATGGTGCATTACAAATATACAAAAGATATAGCCATCATAAAAGAAATACTCAGAAGATCTCACGAAGAAACAGAATCGGTAGAAGAAAGACTTCTCGAAGATAGTCAAATGGAAAGGCAGAAGGTCGAGAGTTTATTGCGCGAAATTGACGAACTAAGAAAAGAAAATCAGGAGTTGCAAAAGCAAAAAGATGAATTTGAAAAACGAGTTGCACTAGCTAATAATAATGAAAATATTAAAAATATTTTCTTAAAAATCTCGAAAGAGATGTACGATAAATTAAGGAGAGGAAAAGGAGAAGAGTTGGATTTATCTGATTTTTCTCAACAGCTGGATAGCGAACCTTTTGAGGTTAAAAAAGAAAAACCCACCCTAAAAGAAAGTGAAGTGAAAAAGAGAAAAAAAGTTCAGCTTACGGAAAACTCAACTTTGAAAGAGGATAAAATAAAAAAAATCAACGAAGCCGAATATGAGATTAAAGCAAAAGAGCCTATAACTAATAACAAAGAATCTGTACCTCAAAGCAACAAAGAAACTATGCACAAGGAAGAAAGAGTTGCAGAGGAAAATACTAAAAAAGAGTCGTCTGAAGTAGCGGATAAACCAAAAGAAGATAAGGCTCTAGATGTTGATGAAGATGAAAGGGGGGAAGAATTACAAGATAAAGAGTGGGCGGAAGAAGAAAAAGACGCTCAAACTCAACAAGAAGAAAGCAATGATTTAGATGATCTGGATGATCTAGATGATAATTCAGAATTTGTTTCTAGCGATCAATCCACAGAAGATGAAGTCGAGGAATCGGGTGTTGACCAAGAGGCTGTAAAAGACGCTCCAGAAGATGATGATTTAGAGGATATTGATGAAGATGAGGAAGAGTCTCCGGAAGAGCAAAAAGCAGCAAGTAAAGAAATAGATTCAGAGGTAGAACTCGATATAATTGAAAAATTCGTTTCAGAATTTAAGGAGCTAATTGAATTAGATGGCGGTAAAGAAGGTGAAAATTATTTCACTGCTGCCAGCCTGGGAAAGGATGAAAATGAGTTTAAATGTGAACTAGCATTTATTAACGATAAATCATTACATGCACTTGACTTAAAAGCTTATGTCTTACTAAACGAAAATGAATGGCAAGGTGAGGAGGGAGATAATGAAAAACTATCGACGGAGGTGACTAATTACTTACAATACATATCAGATCCATCATATCTAGAATCTCTTTTAAGCACAATACCTGAAGGAATGGAATATGATAAATCTTCAATAATCATCGCCGTAAAAGATAATATCCAAGTTGATATTTTAAAGAAAGTGGCCGGTGATTTTGATTTTACTAAATTCAACATAGAAGTGAAAAACTTCAATGATGTTAATGATATATTTTTGTAGATGACTATCTCCTTACCAGTAAATTCACAAAATGCTTCATATAAAGTAGAAGTGAAAGAGGGCCAAAAATATGTTTGGTGTTCGTGTGGCTTATCAAATAAACAGCCATTTTGTGACGGACAGCACAAGCAACACAAAAACCCAAATGGTACTCCTATAATGAGGCCAGTTATTTATGAGGCCAAAAAAGATGGCATAGTTGGATTTTGTGGTTGCAGACAAAGTAAAAAAGGCGCAATTTGTGATGGAAGTCATAAGCATCTATGAGTGATAAAAAAATACAAAACAGCAATTTCTCGCAATTATTACCATTCTTGAAGCCGTATAAGGTTCAAATAGTCGGTGCGTTTATTGCTTTACTGATAACGGCAGTCATGATTTTATTATTTGGTAAAATAATAAAATATTTAATTGATTATGGTTTTGCTGGCGGCAATAAAACATTCATTATTGTTTCGCTTATTGGTTTTGTTTTAGCAACGATAGTCATGTCAGTCGCTGGTTATTATCGCTCTTCGTTAATCAACTCGGTCGCTGAAAAAGTAATAGCCAAATTACGGAAAAAAACTTACGAACATATTATAACAATTTCCCCTGAGTTTTTCGAACTGAATAAAGCTGGAGACATTATTTCCAGGCTAACAAGTGACACTACCTTGCTTTATTCAATCATTAGCAATACTGCATCATTTTTGCTGAGAAATTCTATCTTTTTCATCGGCGGTTTATTATTGCTATTTTTTACCAGCACTAAATTATCACTCATTTCACTTTTACTCATTCCAATTGCTATCGCACCAATCATAATTTTAGGTAAAAAAGTAAAAAAACTTTCATTGTTATCGCAAGAAAAATTAGCCAATGTAAGTTCAAGAATTGAAGAAAGCGTTAATGGTATTAAGACAATTCAGTCACATAATTGCGAGAATAAAGAGGTTGAAAATTTCTCAAGAGAAGTAGACGATTTCTTGGAAATTTCTTTAAAAAAAATTCGCATCAAATCGCTAATGGTTGCATTGGTAATAACGTTTGCTTTCAGCACTGTCGCACTCATTTTACTGATTGGTGGTTTGGACGTTTTGAATAAGAAAATAACTTCCGGAGACCTTTCTTCATTTATTTTTTATTCCATCATTATCGCTACTTCTTTAGTTTCAATTGGCCAAATTGCCGGTCAACTCCAAACCGCCTCAGCAGCTTTAAATAGAGTTTTGGATTTATTGCAAATACAATCCCCAATCACTCAAATTAAAAACCCTAAAAAACTTACCAAAGACAAAGAAATATCCATTAAATTCAGCAATTGTAACTTCGCCTACCAACCAAAAAAAGATGATAATAAAACATTTTGTCTAAGTAATTTTAATTTAGAAATCAAACCAAATGAAAAAATCGCCATTGTCGGCCCAAGCGGATCGGGAAAAAGCACAATTTTTCAACTATTACTTCGATTTTATGATTGCCAAGAAGGCGAGATATTATTAAATAACGAAAACATCAGAAACCTTTCTCTAAAAGACCTAAGAAACAGTTTTTCCTACATCTCCCAAGATTGCTTTATCTTCTCCGATACGATATTTAATAACATCGCCTATTTTGATAAAAATATCAGCAAAAAACAGGCGCAAAAAACCATTGATGACACCGAAGCACTAGATTTCATCAACAAATTACCAAGCGGCTTAGAAAATTTTGTCGGCCAAAAGGGCGTTAGATTATCCGGTGGCGAAAGACAAAGAATAGCAATCGCTAGAGCAATATTAAAAGACGCGCCAATATTGTTATTAGACGAAGCAACCTCCGCCTTGGATAATGAAAATGAAAAGCTAATCGCCAATACAATTACCAAAATAGCCAAAAACAAAACCGTTATAACAATAGCCCACAAACTATCAACTATCATCAACGCCGATAAGATCGTCTATATCCAAGACGGCAAAATCCTAGAAGTTGGTTCCCACGCACAACTAATAAAACAAAATGCGTTCTACAAGAAGATGTATGATGTGGAAGTGAAGAAAGATTGTTAATGTAATCGCTTTGATCTAGGTAAATCGGGGACGCTATGATGGGGTCTTGATTGGTTAAAATTATTTTAACAAAACTTTCTTTTGAATTTTAAAAATTTCTTCAGCCAATTTTTTAGCAAATTCGCACATTTTAGAAAGCTGTTCAAAACTCATCGATTTACTTTCTGCTGTTCCTTGAATTTCAATTAAGTTAAAATTTTCATTTAGCGCACAATTGGCATCAACTCCGCAAGAACTATCTTCAACACAATCTAAATCGGCAATAATTTTGTTTTTTAAAATTTCACAAAAAATTGCACAAACTTGTGAAATTAACGGGTTTTGATAAATTTTTCTTTCTTTTCCCAAGTTGAGCAAACTAGTATGACACTAAATTTTTTCTAAGATTTCATTAATGGTTTTAGTGTTTTCTGATCTCATTACAATTTCTCTCTTGTTGATTTTATCATAAATTCTAGCGTCAGTTACTTTTTTGAGT
>JADHOZ010000008.1 GCA_016778745.1 Rickettsiales bacterium | reverse complement strand
GATAATTAACTCCCTCTTTTAAATTAAAAAATACTAAAATTTGTACTTAAACATAATTATTGCAAGTTGCAAATTTAAGAAAAAACAATCGAATTAAAGACAAGAAAAGTAAAAATAAAAACTTAACATTCAATAGTTTAATAGTTTTACTTGATTTTAAAAATAGTAAGCTATCCTTAGGAAAAATTGGTATTAAAAATTGAATTATTTCTTTACGCAATTATGAAAAAATTAATCACTATTATTTTTCTAACTATTTTAACCCTAAATTTAAACATGATAACTATGACAAATAAAGCGCAGGCAAAATCTGATCTTGAAAATACATTATATATAGACCTTAAATACGGTAGAGTGGTAATAGAAATGCTTCCTCATATTGCCCCAGAACACGTTAACAGAATTAAAACGTTGGCTCGTCAAAAATTTTATGACGGCATTGTGTTTCATAGAGTAATTACCGGATTTATGGCTCAAACCGGAGATCCTACGGGAACTGGAATGGGTGGTTCAAAATTACCAGATATAAGAGCAGAATTCTCAGACGAACCTCATATAAGAGGTGCGGTATCAATGGCCAGAGCCCAAGATCCAAATAGTGCTAATAGTCAATTCTTTATTGTGACCGATGATTCACGATTTCTAGATGGCCAATATACTATCTGGGGCAGAGTGATCAAAGGGATGGAGTTTGTTGATAACATTAAAAAAGGTCAAGGTCAAAATGGACAAGTATCAAATCCTGATGCCATGATTAAAGTAAGAGTAGCCGCTGACGTGGAGTAAATATGGCATATGATCAAAGCAATATATTCGCTAAAATAATCAAAAAAGAAATTCCAGCAAATATTGTCTTTGAAGACGATAAAGTGCTAGCCTTTGAAGATATTTCAAGGGCGGCCCCAACCCATATACTCGTTATTCCAAAAGAGGAATATGTAGACTTGGTTGATTTTTCAACTAACGCAAGTGTAGAAGATGTGGCATATTTTTTCAAAAAAGTCAGCGAAATTGCAAAAGAACTACAAATTATTCATTCTGGTTTCAGAGTAATATCGAATATCGGCACTGACGCCCATCAAAGCGTAAAGCATTTTCATGTCCATATTTTGGCTGGTAAACAATTGGGGCCATTACTAAAAAGCGATAATTTAGAAAGATAATTATGTCTACAAATAAAAAAAATATCGGAGATTCAACAAGGCTAATCCACGCGGCTAGAAACACCAGTGAACAAGGCTGGATGGTAAATCCGCCAATTTATCAAACATCAACGATTGTTTTTCCGACGTTAAACGACCTACAACAAGCCGAAAAGAGTTATGAAAATAGCGACCTTAACAAACCGTATGAACTGAAATATGGTCGCTATGGCACTCAAACAAATTTTGCTTTAGAGCAAGCAATTGCGGAAATCGAAAATGGCTATACTGCTTTCACAACTTCTTGTGGCGCTTCAGCGATAAATACAGCTTTAATTGCTTTTTTAGAGCAAGGAGATCACATGCTTATAGTCGATAATACCTACTCTCCGACAAGAGGTTTTGCTGATATCTTTCTAAAAAGATTGGGCGTGAAAACAACATATTACGATCCAAGAATAGGTTCTAATATTGAAAGCCTAATCCAAGAAAATACAAAGCTAATTTTCATGGAGTCTCCTGGATCATTAAGTTTTGAAATGCAGGATATTCCAGCAATTTGCCAAGTCGCCAAAAAACATAATGTGATTACTATAGTAGACAATACCTGGTCAAGCGGAATTTACTTCAAGCCTCTAAACCACGGTGCTGATGTTTGCGTATCTGCCCTAACAAAATATATTAACGGCCATTCAGATGCAATGATGGGTGCAATCATTGTTAATAAAGAGCGCTATAAAATCATGTATGAATCATTTAAATACATGGCTGTCACTGCATCCCCGCATTCAGCCTATCTAGTGCAAAGAGGTTTAAGGACGGCCAAAATCAGAATGGATCACGCCTATAAATCTGCTGTTGAATTAGCGCAATGGTTAGAATCGAGATCGGAAGTTGAAGCGGTGCTGTATCCGGCCCTAGAATCGCATCCAGATCACCAATTATGGAAAGAGCAATATAGTGGTGCTGCAGCGTTATTTTCAATTGTTCTCGATAAAAAATACACAGATAATCAACTCGCTAATATGGTCGATCATCTTGACTTTTACGCTATGGGCTATTCGTGGGGCGGCTACGAATCATTAATATTGCCGGTAAGTGTTGCCGGAATTCGAACGGCAACAAGTTGGGAATATGGTGACAAAACGACATTAAGAATCAGTGTCGGATTAGAAGATATAAAAGACTTAAAAGAAGATCTAGAGGCTGGACTAGAAAGACTAAAGCAATAAGATGAGAATAGGTATTGGCTGATTAATGTAAGCAAATATTTTGAATTTTTTCCCACGACTCATCAGAAATGCTTTGCTTAAAGTGCACTTTTTTATTATCTGAAATGTTTAGAATTTTTTCTTTGATAATAGCAATTCTATCATTAATTGCTGGGTGAGTAGAAATATAGCTTAACAATTTTTCAGTTTTGTTACTAAAATCATCTTCGGACTTTAATTTAGTAAAGGCATCAATTCCATATTTAGGATCAATATTATTGGCTAACATCAGATTATAACCAAAAGTGTCGGCTTCGATTTCTCCTTCGCGGCTATTTTTTAATTGCATTAGGGTTAAGAATTTAGAGCTAATATGAGACAATAAAGCTCCCATAATAAATTGGAATTTATGATGATTATGTTCTAAATGCCCCATTTCATGCCCTAATATGAACACCAACTCATCTGGGTTTGTAAATTTATCAAGCAATCCTCGATAAATAACGATAGTCCCGCCGGGCAAAGCTACAGCATTTACGGTCTTTTTATCCACGACAAATACCTCAAATTCATTAGGCGTGTTACTAATATTCTTTACGAATGCGTTAAGTTCATTCAGCCCGTCAGGATTGCGACATCGATTTTCTTCGGTAACAAAGATTTCTTTGATATCTGTGCCAATTTTTTTCATAAACTCATCATCAATTTGGCTACTTAAAAATTGCAACGAAAAAGGCAGGGTTACAATAGCAATTGCTACTATCAATAGCATTTTGAAGTGATCTTGGATGAATTCTTTTAAATAAATAAAATTCACTCTTTTGCCAGATATATGGCCGATTATTTCGTAAAATAAAGAAGGGCTGTTGATAATGAGCCTTTGATCGGGTTGATTGTGGTTTGTGATGACTCCGTTAAAGTCTCCATCAGGATTTTGAACAATTCTAATATCGTCAAATTTCCAAAAAATATCAGGTCCGACTAATAAAATACCCTCTATTTCGACATTGATATTAGTAGAGATAGACTTTGATGTTAGGCCATCCCTAAATTCCCCTACCATATACTGAAATCAAGATCCAATCCAAGCTCGCCAGCTATTTCATCGACACCGTCTCCTGTGGCATCAGAATTTTGCGTATTTTGTAATAGCTCAGCATCGTCATCATTGCCAATGACCTTCACATTATTTGTTAAAAATTTGACCGATCTCTGAATGCAAATCGGCATGCCAAAACCGAGCGTGAAAAGCAATATAAAAAGATTACCATATAACAAACGAAATGTTGGCCATGGCTTAAATGTTCCCAAAAAAGACACGTTACCGACTTTAATCGAATTCCAAGTGTAATTTCGCAAGGCAACGTGATACCAAATACGAGAGAGAGTCAAGGTAAAAGGTGCTAATAAAAGCGTTTTAACATGCGTGGAAGTAAGCGCACGAGGGTGCCCAGTAAATTTTGCGCGTTGATTACCAATATAGATATTATTAATGAGATACCTTCTTGCAACTAAAGTACTTGTCGCGCCAGTTATGTTAAGACAAACAATATCAAGTAGACCCCTTAAAACTCGTATACTAACATATTTTTGTGCATTTCCACCCAGACCAGATTTAATACCTCTCCATCTTGTTCTAGATAATCTATATTTTAGGGACGCATATTTTGCATAAAATAAAAGTAACACAACCAAGAAGTAAGTAAATATTTGAACATATATGTCGATGCTTAAAGCACTTTCTGGATTTGTTATCATTAATACTAAACCCAAAATAGCTGGAAAAACTGCAATGATCAAAAATGCTTTTAACATGCCAATGAATAACTCTCTACCGGTACCGCTATATTCCAGTCTATCACCAAAAATAGTGATGTTTCCAAATATATATTTACGAAGTACCGTTTTAGCCCAAGGTCGGTAAATCATCAAAGTAATCAGTTGTAAGAATATATTTTTCAGCCATATTAAATATATTCTTCCCAACTTGCCGCGATATTCTAAGTTATCAGAATCTTTGATTTTCCCTAACATAAGCATGTATTAATGTTAATAATATAGAAGGTTTTAGTGATAAAAATTATGTTTTCTAATAAAAAAAGATGAAAAATGCCAAAGCGTTTGGATATGAGCATAGGGGCTAGTTACAAACTTAGTCCCGCCTAAAAAGAATAAGTAATAAACTGGCAATAAGGTGTGCGACCAGGAGTCTTGCCCCTGGCATAAACATTCATTTCTAAATATCCTGAATAAAGCTTTTCAAAAGCTTGGATCTATTAGGATGTTGTAATTTTTTAAGCGCTTTCGCCTCGATCTGTCTAATGCGTTCTCTCGTTACAGAAAATTGCTTCCCAACTTCTTCTAGCGTGTGATCCGTAACCATGCCAATACCGAAACGCATTCTTAAAACCCTTTCTTCTCTTGGAGTTAAGGAAGAAAGCATTTGTGCAGTCACATCTTTTAACTTTGAGTGTGAAGCTGCGTCAAAGGGCTGTACAGCGGTTTTGTCTTCAATAAAATCACCTAAAATACTATCCTCATCATCCCCCGAAACTGGAGATTCAAGACTGACGGGATCTTTCGAAGTTCTTAAAACTTTTCTTACTTTTTCAACTGGCATCAATAGCTTATCAGCAATTTCTGAAGCGTCTGGAGTTCTGCCAAGTTCTTGCGTTAGCTGTCTTGAGGTTTTAACGATTTTATTAATTGTCTCAACCATGTGAATTGGAATTCTAATCGTTCTTGATTGATCAGCAATTGCCCTAGTAATGGCTTGTCTAATCCACCAAGTAGCGTAAGTTGAGAATTTATATCCTCTTCTATATTCAAATTTATCAACGGCGCGCATCAAGCCAATATTTCCTTCTTGAATTAAATCGAGAAATTGCAATCCGCGGTTAGTATATTTTTTGGCAATAGAAACAACTAACCGCAAGTTAGCTTCAATCATTTCTTTTTTAGCCTTAGCTTCTTCTTCTTGAGAACGACGTAAATTGTTAATTAATTGTTTAAAATCATCAATCCCAAGACCCATAATATTGGTGAATTTGGTAATTTTTGTTTGTGTTTCAATAATTGCTTCTTTGCCTTCTGTAGCAAATTTTTGCCATTTTTTATCTTTTAATTCGGAGATTTTTTTAATCCATTTTTCACCATGCTCAATACCTTGATAATTCTTTAAGAAACTTGTTTTATCAATATTATAATCTCGCGAAGTCTTGAGAAGATTAATTTCAATTGATAATAATTTTTGTTGCGCTTCATAAAGCTGATCAACCAATGATTTAATAAGAGAATCATTGAAACTAACCTCAACACAAAGATTACTAAACTCATCTTGAAGTTTTTGAATGTGCTGATCAATCTTAATTTCCTCAAATGTCTTCTCGTCAGATCTATCAATGATTTTTTGACAAACATTGGCAATTTTTTGAAACAACTCCAGCATTTTTGGCATTAAAATTCTCTCCATCGATACAAAAGAGACGACACTTTCATCAATTTCTTCTAATTCTTCATCCTCAAACATTGAATCATCACTATCATCGTCAATTGGAGAGTTTAAAAATGACTCAAATTCATCTTCTTCACCATTTTCATCATTTGATTCATCATTCCTCATTATTTCTTCAAGTTCAGAATTATAGGTTTCATCAATTCTGATAATATCACGAAGCAAAATGGTTCCATTAGCGAGGCCATTATACCACTCAATAAAGTGGCGCATAATGATGGGACTTTGATATAAATAATGAATGGTTTTATTTCGTCCTTCTTCAATTCTCATCGCAATAGCAACTTCATCTTCGCGCGTGAGAAGTTTTACCATGCTCATTGATTTTAAGTACGTTTTGACAGAATCTTCACTTCTCTTTTGGCTCTTTTCGTCATCTTTAATGTCTAAATCTTCGGCAATAAGATTTTCAATATCGTCTTCTTTTTCAACAATTTGAATCTTAAATTCGGTTAAAATATCTAAAATTCTATCTAACTTCTTTGGGTCGGTGTCAGAATCGATATTTTCATTAATTTGATCATGGGTCAAAAAGCCTTGGCTCTTTCCAAGAGACAATAATTTTCTTAACTTATCCGCTAAATCATTTGACATTTTTGTGCCATCATCATCTTCTTTTTTCTGAATGGCTGATCTTACATCTTGAATAAGCTGGAATTTCTCAGCTAGCCTACTTGTTTTATCGTTTGGCGCTGATTTAACTTTTCGTGTTTTTTTAGCTTTTGCTGTTTTTTCTTCAATTTTCTTAGCTTTTTTTACCTTTTTTCCCCTGGTTTCCAGCTTTTTAGCGACTTTTTTCGTTTTTTCTGCCTTTTTTGGAGTGGTTTTCTTAGTTGTGCTTTTTTGGGCCACAGTGTTAGTGGCCTTTTTAGCTACTTTGGTTTTAGTGCCTTTTTTAGACTTTAGCTCCTCTTTTTTGTTAGAAGTTGTATTAGCCTTTTTAGTTGTTACCTTTGTTTTTGCCATTTTTTAAGAAAGTTCCTTTTCCAGAGACAGTATTTCCTGCTCGAGATCGTTTTTATATTTAAAAATTTCTGTGATTTTTTGATTAGAAATTCCGCTCTTATCGGTTGTAATTTCTTCAATCTTTACCAGAGAATCCTTGTACTGCTCTTCTACTTCTAATAATAAATTTTGTAATAGTAGAATGCGAAACTTAATTGGCACAGATTCTATGTTTACACTACCTAGACTTGTTAGGAAACCGCGTATCTTACTTACATGGTTATTATTTTCAAGCTTTTCAAGTGTTGTGAGCAAAATTTTACTAATTTTAGGATAATTGTCATGATTTTTCTCATCAACATCATGATTTTCTAATTCCAAATCAATCTCTTCTTTTATTGAGAGCAGATCCTCGTTGACAAAATGCAAATCACAAATATCAAATTGATTATCCTTATATTTGGCTAAAAAAGGAAATTTTATGATAAAAGCGATAATTCCTTGGGCAATAATGTCTGATTTATTATTCTCGGGTTTTTTATATTTAATTTTTGACGCAACAACACTCGATTTTTTATTGCCTTTTCCTAAATGAAAAAGTAAGTCCTTAAAATAATAACCAAAATGCTTCCGGCTTGATGTATCGGATATTAATTCGAGTTTTTTTTCTAAGTTAGTTTCAAGTTTAGCTTTTTTTTCAGCGGTAATTTTGGTGTTTGTTCCATTTACTTCTTCTAAAGCAAAATCAAACATCATTTTTGACATTGGGATAGTTTCTAAAAAGCTATTCCTAGTTACCTCCACGCCAAATTCCTTAATAAAGTCGTCTGGATCCATACCATTTGGCAAAATATTAAATTCAATATTTTTTCTGGCGCTAATTAAGGGTAGGGCGATTTCTAAAATTCTTTTTGCCGCCTTAATGCCTGCTAAATCACCATCCAAACAAATAATAATTTTGTCAGTAATATAAAATAATTCTAATAAATGTTCCTTACTAAGAGCGGTTCCAAGACCCGCAACAACATTCTCAATGCCATTTTTAGCCAGAGCAATTACATCCATATATCCTTCAACGATTATCGCGCATTTTTCATTGAAAATAGCCTTTCGAGCAAATGAAATATTGTATAAGGTTTTATTTTTCTTAAAAACGTTAGTTTCAGCCGAATTTAGATATTTTGGCATATCATCGCCCACTGTTCGTCCACCAAACGCAATAACACGATTTTTTTTGTCCAAGATCGGAAAAATCACGCGATTTCTTAATTTATCAAATAAGTTTTTCTGTTTATTTTCACCAATAATACCGCTTTCCAACATCTCTTTATTGCTATATCCAAGTTTTTTGAGATGATTTGTTAGTTCTTCGTAAGAATTCAAAGCAAAACCCAGGCGAAACTTTTTAGCAATAACAGAATTGATGGTTCTTTTTTTAAAATATTCTCTAGCCACAAAACCATTCTGCTTATGTAAATTTTCTTCAAAAAAAGTACAAGCATCTTCCAACAACGAATAATCTTTATTGAGTGTTTCAATTTTTTTGACATCAATTTTTTCAACATAGGGCACTTCAATACCAAAATCAGCGGCAATCTGCTCAACTGCTTCCTTAAATTCTAGCCCTTGTGTTTTCATCACAAAGCTAACGATATCACCATGTTCTTGACAGCCAAAACAATGAAAAAACCCTTTTTGGTCATTGACTGTAAAAGAGGGGGTTTTCTCATTATGAAACGGACAAAGACCTTGAAATTCTCCGCCACGAGACTTCAGCTTCACTTTTTTACCAACAACTTCAGAAGTTAAAATTTGAGAGCGTAATTTATCTGGAAAGTCTTTTTCAAAAAACATCAAAAGCAAATAAAAAATCAGAATTGATAATTCAAAATAATATCAAAAAATGTCATCACTAAGCAAAATCCAACAGGAATTGCAAAATTGTCATCAATTTTAATAAAACTAGGTCTGGCCTCAAACATTGTTACGACAAAAACGCCAAAAGTTCCTAGGACATAAAACCACCAATCAAGATTATAAAAAGATCCACACCCCACTAAAACTAACATTGCGCTAGCAAAAAATGTCACTGAACCAGCTTTTGATTTTTCGAAAAATTCTCTACTTTGCAAAGATTTCCCAAAAATCGCTGCTAACATATCAGAAATCGTTAAAATGAGAAAAGCTGTTACAGCAAATTCGCCCTTGAATAACGAAAAACAAAAACAAGAGGAAAGTCCAACGTAACTGGCACCACATAATCCACCCTCAATTTCTTTGGATCTAAGAATTTTTCCAAATAATGCAACAAAGATATCGCCAAATTTTTTTGAATGTTGCCTTAAAATATCAATTGATACCATAATAGCAGTCAAAATGGCAAAGATCTTAACGCTTTCCCATTTTCCTAGAAAATGATACGTCAAAGGAATAAGTAAAATTAAAAGGTGAAAGGATTTGCGATATAATTCATTCATCATTTTCTTCCCCCTCCTCATAGATTACCACTTCATTTTTTCCAACGTAGCCAAGATTTCTTCTCGTTTGTTCATCTAATAAATCAACATCGAGTGACCCGGGCTTCATCCCATCAACCATTCGTTTTTTCGCTTCAACTTTTTCTTGATAGTCTTTTTTAATGGATTCTTTATTAGAGATAATTTTTTCTAACTCCAATAGCTTAAATAAACCTTTTTGTCCAAATAGCGTGAAAAATAAAAAATACAAAATGACTGCTAATGCTACAAAATAAACGATAAATAGCCGCTTAGGAACGCTATATTTGGATACTAATTTGTATAATATATTTTTTTTTGTAATCGCCATTTTCTAAAAGTTAACCTTTTGGGATATGATACCAAAAGGATGAAAGTTAACCTTTTGGGTAATACCCCCAAGAAGTGAATCTTAGAATCTGCTACATAGCTCTTTAGCAGCCGCTACTATATGATGTGCTTTTGGCAAAGCTAATTTTTCTAGATTGGCTGCGTATGGAAGAGGCGCGTCTACCGATGCTAGTTTTTTAACTGGCGCATCTAAATAATCAAAAGCATCTTCCATTAAAATTGAAGCAATTTCACTACCGACAGAAGCAAAAGGAAAGCCTTCTTCAACAGTGATGCATCGGCTTGTTTTTTTGACAGATTCAACAATGGTTTCGCGATCAATTGGTCTGATTGTTCTTAGGTCTATTACTTCCGCATCTATGCCATTTGCAGCTAGTTCTTCCGCCGCTTCTAGAGCGTATTTTACTACTAGAGAAAAAGTGACAATCGTAACATCATTTCCTTCTCTTAGGACTTTTGCTTTACCAATTTCAACAAGATGATCATCATCATATTCTTCTTCAAATTTAAACCCATAAGTAATTTCATTTTCCAAGAAAATGACAGGGTTCGGATCTCTAATTGCTGCTTTTAACAAGCCCTTACAATCTGCTGCGCTATATGGCGAAATAACTTTCAAACCAGGAACAGATGCATACCAAGCAGCGTAGCATTGTGAATGTTGTGCACCAACTCTTGCTGCGGCACCGTTTGGACCACGAAATACAATAGGACATTTCACTTGACCACCAGACATGTAGTTTGTTTTAGCGGCAGAATTAACAATTTGATCAATGGCTTGCATGGCAAAGTTAAATGTCATAAATTCGACAATTGGTTTTAGGCCGGCAAAGGCTGCGCCAACGGCAATTCCAGCAAAACCATGTTCGGTAATAGGGGTATCAACCACTCTTTTTGCTCCAAATTCATCCAATAAACCTTGCGTGACCTTATAAGCGCCATTATATTCGGCTACTTCTTCGCCCATGACAAACACTTCTTCAGTGGTGCGCATCTCTTCCGCCATTGCGTCTCGTAATGCTTCTCTAACTGTAATATTTTGTAAAGTCATAACTAATTATAAATTTCGGTCATTAATTCTGATTCGTCGGGTTCCGGACTATTTTTGGCAAATTCTACGATGTCATTTACCTGATCTTTGATTTTTTTATCAATATCTTTTATATCGTTTTCAGATGCTTTTTTATTCTCTAAAATTGCCGCTTTTAAAGCGATAATCGGGTCTTTATCTTTCTTTTGATTTAATTCATCTTTTGTTCGGTAAGTTGCCGGATCAGACATTGAGTGACCACGATAGCGGTAGGTATCAAATTCTAAAATATAAGGACCTTTGCCAGACCTCACATAATCAACCGCTTTTTGACCTTCTCTGATCACGTCAAATAGATCCATGCCATTTACTTTGCCACCCGGAATATTAAAACCAATTCCTCTTTTATAAAGCTCATCAATAGAAGAAGATCTTTGCAAAGATGTGCCCATTGCATATCCATTATTTTCAATAATAAAAATAACAGGTAGGTCCCATAATTTGGCCATGTTAAAAGTTTCATAAACCTGACCTTGATGAGCAGCGCCGTCACCAAAATAACAATAAGTGACATTATTTTGATTTAAATATTTGTCAGCAAATGCTAAGCCAGCGCCGATTGGAACTGAAGCGCCAACAATGCCATGGCCACCGTAAAAACGTTTTTCTAAATCAAATAAATGCATTGAGCCGCCTTTGCCCTTTGAAGAGCCATCTCTTCTCCCAAGCAATTCCGCCATGATTTTTTTAGGATCCGAACCAACAGAGATCATATGGCCATGATCGCGATATGTGGTAATCACTCTGTCACCATCTTTCATGGTATGTCTCATCCCGGTAGCAATTGCTTCTTGACCAATATATAAATGGCAAAAACCAGCAATTAAGCCCATTCCATAGAGTTGACCAGCTTTTTCTTCAAACCTTCTAATAAGAAGCATTTCTTCATAAAAACCAAGTAGGTCTTTCTTTGAAAAATCAATCTTAGTCTGTTTAGTCATCTAAAAATTAAAACAAGTTAACATTAAAAAATCTTTATATTTCACTATAATTAAAAGTTCAACCAAAATTGAATCAGTAAAATCAATGCGTTGACAAAATCATTTAATTTTATCCTTAAAAACTTGTCATATAAAATGCCAAATAAAGACACGAATCGGTATGATTAAGATTGTGTCATTTTAGAGAAAGTGACGTCTATTTTTTTTGTCTATTAGATTCCGCAATTGTCGTTAATTCTGTGACGGGCTTTCCTGCGTGATAAATTAAATAAAGACTAGAAACAAAGACAATGACTGAGCCAATTAAAGTTGTGTCAGTAATGATTTCATCAAAAATAAAATAAGACAAAATGGCGGTGAAAATCATACCACTAAAATCAAATGGCATGATAGTTGTAAGATCGCCATTTTTAATTGCACAGAATATAGCGAGAGAATTAAAGAAAAAGATCACGCCGACGAGAAGAAGAAGTAAAATATCCAGGATATTTTCAGGCATTTTCCAGTCTTCACCAATAAAGATGATAGAAAATAGCGACATAAAGCCATTTAAGAAAAATAACTGTTTAAGGCCGGATTCTGTTTTACTGAGCTTTTTAATAATGAGGTCAATCATTGACCACATAATCATGGCAAGCAGTATCAAAACCGACATAAAATGAAATGAAATTGTACCTGGATTAAGAATAATATAGCCCCCAATAAGACTAAGGGCCAAAGCAAGAAGTTCTTTGAGATCTAATCGTTCTTTCAAAAATAAAACCGCAAAAATAAATGTTATTACCGGTCCAAAAAGTGCAACTGCTCTGGCATCGGTAAGGGGAATAAATTTTAAAGCGAAGAAATATAAAAATAACGACATCACCCCAAGGATACTTCGAAAAAGATGTAGTGTAAAATGTTTTGTTTTGATCAAACTACTTCCTTCGCGCATAATGCCCATAGGAACCAATAATAAAAAAGCCACGAAACTATGAAAAAATACGATCTGCATTACCCCAAAACCTCTTTGACCAAGCAGCTTCGCTAGAGCAACGACGATTGATATCAAGAAGCAGTGTAATATCATCCATAAAATACCTTTCATTTGCGAGTTTTTCATATTTTTATGTTGCTAATTGGCTTTTCTTATCTAGAAAAGAAAATTAGTTTAATAGCTAAGATCTGTAATGCTATTTGGATTATGAAAAAATTGTAAGAAGTAGAATATGAGAAGATTTTTTAATTGGATTAGAGGAGGTAAATCAGAGGCGAGAGTTTTTTCTATAACAGAAGATGGCGTCGTTAATCTTGATGATGGCAACAGAAAGCAAGTCGGTAGTGATGGAGAAGGTGATATCAACGAAAGTCAGCATCCTGCAACAAAAGAAGATGCTCAGAAAAAAATATGTTTTTTTCTTTCCGATGACAGTCCGGTACACGTTAAGATGCTGTTGAATCCTATTTTAAGCTATATTTTGAATTCCAATCTTCTGGGTGAAATGGAGGAAGAGAACGAAAAAGAAGTGAAAGAAAAAATGAAGGATTTTAGAAAAAGAGTTTACGGGGAATTAGAAATAGGAAATATATATATTGTGTTTTCTAAGCTAGGTCAAGAAGCATTTGAAGCATATAAAAAAAATATGATGAGTTAGATGCGAATAAAATAAAATCAGACAATATCGTGATTACAGATTATGAAATGTATGAAGATGATAAAAATTTGTCAGAAGAAGAAAGAAAAAAGAAAGAAAAATTAGATAATGGAGTTAGTTTAGTAAACAATATATTTTATTTTCACTTAGAGAAAGGTTCTCCGGCTCCACCAATGATGATACTTACAGCAAATAATCTTGGTGATTTACAAGATATAAAGGCAGAGACGTGTATAATGAAAGAAAAGGGTCCTCAGGCTGGTGGTGAAATACATGCTTTCATAAACGAAGCGCTGGGGTTGGGGGTTCTGGATGATGGTAGTAAGAGCTTATCTACATCTACTAGCGTAAGTGGCGTTAGAAAGGTAGAAAAAGCCGGTGAAATGTCTTCTGGTAAGGGATCTTCCCTAGGTTAGGGTTTTTGATAATTCTTGTGTTTTTGGGCATAATTAAAAAAGTGGGGTGCTTTTTTTGTTATTTTTTAGATTTTTGCCCTAAGTTTTTTAACAAGAATTTTATCGCTTTTTTCTTCCTTTCCAGTCGAAGTCCTCGATGAATATTTATCCTCTCTTTTAAATGAGAGAAAAGTCCTTCAAGATGATTTATTGTCGGTGGAATTTCTAAACTTTTTGAATCTGTATAAAGAAAAATATGCATCATATTCGCGTCTAAAGATCGAAACGCAGATCTAAGACTTTGATGCTTGTAATTACCATCGACATTTCTCTTAGCAAGAATATATCGGTATTTGTCTTTTAGTTTATAAAAATCATCTATGAATTTTTGATGTGTATTAACATCCGTCAATCTTGTGCATAATTCCTTTAATTCTTGCCCGCAATTTGATTGAGGATTATCAGTAATATATCGTCGAATAATCGCTTTTTGATGGAAAATGCACATCTGAATTGGAATATTACCAAAAATCCTTCGAATGTTGTTATAATAGCCTCTACGCCCATCTATCGTAATGCTTCTAATAATATATTTCGCTTCTTTTAAAACATTTAAACCTTCTCGCAGATTTCTAACTGACTCAGTCTTAATTTCTTTGAAATAAATAATTCTGCTACAATCATGAAAACATAAATATCCATAATCTCTACCAAAAAAAGTAGCATCTATTAGCAGATTAATTGGATTACCATCAAACTCATATTGTAATCCTTCAGCAACATCTATTTGGTCAAACTCCTTGGTTAACTTAGGAATAGAAATCCCTAAAATCTTGCTAATTTCTGACAATATTCTCCTGCCAAATAACCAATCATGATAATGCTTATGATAATTCGTTTTTTTGCCTCTTTTTTCATCCCACTGATAAGAACAATTATTACATTTAAATTTGTTTTTATCTCTTCGGCTTCCATTTTTTTTTAGTCAAAAAACTTCTGCATTTGGGACAGCTTTTTTAAGCATTTTTAACTTAGTTTTATAAATTATTTATAAACAAAGTCTAGAATTACTTGATAATAAAGGGCTCATAAGGGAAATTAGCACCCCACTTTTTTAATTATGCCTGTTTTTGAAAGACTCGGTCTATTGGGGGTGGGTGAAGGAGTTCTCTCATCGGTTTGACTGATCTCGCCTACTTCGCGACGTGTTAATTTCCATAACTCATCTTTTTGAATTTCTGTGAGGAGCGTATCATATTCAACATTATCACCTATGGAAGGTTTTATTTCGCTAAAATATGATAAGTGAGAGCTGTTTAGATTGACTGTAGGATTTTTTATCTCCTCCCATAACGCAATATGTTGTGATTGTATGTCATGTTTAAAGTGTTCATTTTCAGATAGTGATCTTTTTAAATGATAAAGCTCCAATTCTTTAGCATTAGGTTTTGTGCTGGAATCATTGATTCTATCAAATATGACGTCCAAAAATAGCTTGGTTTTTGGAGATAGTTTATCGCCAATTGTGGAGTTTTCTAAATAGTTTGTATAAAATTCTTGCAGTTCTTGTTTGGTATTTAGTTGTAATAATCTAACTGGCATAAAGCTATTTATTATTTCTGGAGAGAGAGCGTCAAGATGATCCTTCGTCATTACAAAACCGAGTCGTGTTATTTTTTCTATAGCTATGTTTGTTGGTAGATGCGCAACATTATGTTTTTTGATAATGCTAATTAACTTTTCATCACAATATTGTCTCTTGAGTATATTATCCTCTGTTAGCGATTCGAGTTCACTAAGGTGTTTGTAAAGAGGGCTTTCTATTTCAGATAATGATTTTGCTGATGAGATGATATTTCTAATTTTTTCTGGACCTCCTCCTTTTATAAATATTGCTGTAATAATAGAATCAATAAGAGGCGTAAGAGTTTGCGGTGAAGATTCTACAGCAAAATCTAAGGCTTCGGTACTAAATTTTTTAAAAGCAAGAGAAGAAATTGAAGCCCCTAGTTCAAGAATGGTAGCTGTTCCTTCTGCATTATTATTTAGAATAGATTGAAACATGGATATATCAAGATCATAGATATTAGTTGTGTGGTCGCATAATGCCATAATGACTTCTTTTCCATGAAACATCGCTGCTCTCGATAATACGGAAGACCCAGTTTCACTAACATAGTGATTATCGACTCCTTTACTTATCAGAAAGGTAGTTATTTTTGCCAATTCCAGTTCATCTTCAGATCTTTTTCTAGAGACTAAGTAATTTAGAACAGGCCAGCCGCGGAAATTGTAGTTAACATCGGCGCCTTCTGCTACTAACTCTTGAATTTCTTCTAGCGTAAGAGGAGAATCGTTTTTTAATCTTTGGATTAGCTTATCACTGGGAGTTGTAGATAATGTATCCATTTTATTTATAAAAAATTATTGACGATAAGATAAATAAAGTTTTTATTAAATTAATACAGCAATTTCATCTGAAATATTAGATCTGATGTAACATATTTTATATTGTTCAATAACAAAACAATTTAACAACTAAAGATGTGAGTTAGTGTTTTAATAATGCGATTTTAAATATCTTGAAGCTCCCAGAGTTTTTTATACAGGCTATTTGGGTTTTTTATTAATGTTTCATGATTTCCTTCTTCAAGGACTCTTCCGTTATCCATCACAATAATGCGATCCATATGCTTGAGAGTTGAAAGCCTGTGAGCAATGGCGATTACGGTTTTTGATTTATCTTCAATTAGCACGTCTAAGCTTTCTTGAATTAGTTTTTCGGTTTTAGAATCGAGGCTTGAGGTTGCTTCATCCAAAATTAAAATTGGCGCATCTTTTAAAATGGCTCTGGCAATTGCAATTCGTTGTCTTTGACCGCCACTGACTTTGATTCCGCGCTCACCAACCATTGATTCATAGCCATGATCCATATTCATGATGTCGTCATGGATTTTAGCTTTTTTACAGGCTTTGATAATATCTTCTTTTGTTGCGTCATCTTTAGCAATTTGAAGATTGTCTAAAATTGAGCGATGAAACATAGTGATATCTTGGGGGATAATAGAAATATTGCGCAATAAAGATTCTTGAGTTAGGTCTACAATATTATGCCCATCAACTTTGACTGCACCAGAATTGATGTTGAAATATCGAAGTAAAGATTTTACTAAAGTCGTTTTCCCCGCGCCAGAATGGCCAACCAAACCAATTTTTTCGCCACGTGCTATGGTTAGATTAAAATCATTTAGAACTTTTTTACCTTTGTTATTATAGGCAAAAACTACGTTTTCAAATGCTATTTCGCCTTTAGCTTCTTTTAAATCAACGGCATTCTTGGTGTCGGTAATGTCATATTCTTGATTCACAAATTGATAAGAAGCCTTGATGTGTGCAATTTGGGGGTTGATGTTGAAGAGTATTTTTTCAATTAGACTTTCAATATCACCATGAACTTTCAGCATTATCATTGCCACAAAAGCAAAGCCGCCAGCAGTAATTTGACCTTGTTGGTACAGATGCGCCAATACATAAATCTGCGCTGCCGACATTATTACTATCATTAAAGTATCGACATTATCTACCCAGAAAGCGTCAAATACTCTGGTCTTGCGGTCTATTTTTTGTCTTTTTAATAACGATGGAATTAATTTGAGATTGAGCTCTCTGGATAGGTTACCAATGGTTTTGATACTAAAAATATTAGCAATAGAATCATTGATGATGCCTGTAGTTTCTTGGCTTGAGTTGGTGAATTTTTCTTGTAAGAAAAGCTGTTTTCTAAGTAGAAAAAATAAAAGCGGTGCATAGGTGATGATAAATATAATTTGCACAATCGCTGAATAGATGTTTATTTTAGCTAAAAAAACAATGCCAATAATAATGGCAAAAATGACTGTTAAGCTACGAAATATGTTAGTGATTAGGTCTTTGAGGTTAATCGAAAATCCGTTAATTTTATCAGAAATTTCACCGGACATGTGACTGTCAAACCAGTTTAGAGAGTGTAAGATGGTTTTTTGGTACATGTCTTTAGTGAGTTTGGTGACAAGGGGCGGCTTGTAGTGTATGTCAAGGAGCCTGACAATAAAGAACATGCCATGATGTACCAATTTAAGCACTACGAATGTTATTAACAAAACGCTAATTTCAGCTTTGTTATTGGCAATGGCGTCAATTATTTCTTTGATTTGATAATGCACAAATATCTCAAGAGAGGCTGCGGTGATTGAAATAACAAATAATGCTAAAAAATAAATTTTGTATTTTTTACATATTTGTAATAGGTATTTTTTTAGAGAATTAGTTGGCATATTGTTCAAATATCATGTCGTCATTTTGAAATGCTTTAAACTCTAAAGCATTTCCGTCAAGATCCAAGAAAAACATTGTGGATTGCTCGCCAACTTCTCCTTTGAAGCGCATGTAAGGCTCAATGATAAAATCTATTTTATTTTTCTGTAGCCGATCTGCTAATTCTTGCCATTCTTGTGGTTTTAAAATAACGCCAAAATGCCTAACAGGAACTTGTTTGCCGTCCACTTGATTCTTTGACGCAGCGCCAGTTTCTTCTGGTTTTATGTGAAGAGATAATTGATGCCCAAAAAAATTCAGATCGCACCATTTTTCAGTTTTTCTACCGATTTTGACGTTGAAGTTATTTAGGTAAAATTCTAGTGAGCTTTCCAAGTTATTGACTGGGATTGCTAAGTGAAATGGTCTAGTCATTATTTATTATATTTTGTTGTTAGGCATGAACGTTAAGGTCTGGGGCACAACCCCAGACCTTAACGTTCATGCAATTATTATTATCTCTTGATTTTTAAGCTTGCAAAACAAAAATTTAGTGAATTCTAACAAAGAATCTTTTCGAAGCGGTTTGAGCTATTACCTAAAATACCAAATACCAAAATCCCCAGAAGTTGATGATTTTTTAAATTGGATTAAATGGCAGAATTTATTTAAATAACTCCGAGTGCGACCCTGTTCTGTGAAGAACTAATTCAATTCCTTTGACCTCGTACACTAAAAGCCAATCAGGCGATAAATGACATTCTCTTTTGTCTTTGTAATTACCAGCCAAATTGTGATCGTTGAATTTTGGATCAAGTTTTTTGTTTTCTCTTACATTAAGAATAACTTGCTTGAGTATTTCTAGGTTTTTTCCTTGTTTTGAGATTTTTTTAAAATCTTTTTTAAAGGAGGTGGTTTTTACTAATGTTAACATTTTCTTCAGCTATTTAAATCTTCCCAGAAATCATTGAAGTCATCATGTTTTGTAAGACCAACATTGTTTTTGTAATCGTTAAAGGACTTTATTGTCTCTGAGTTTGGCTCAGAGCCAATGGTTCTATCAAGAATAAAATCTTTAATAGTCATGTCGTAAAAAGCTGCTAAAACTTTTAGCTTTTTTCTTTGTTGTTCTGAGATTTCAATGGATATTCTAGTCATATTAATGTGCCATCTTAATTGTTAGATTTTTGATTTAAAATCAGATCAACAAAATTGTCAATAGTGATGTTATTATTAAAATTGTCAATTTTATCAAAAAAATACAAAAAATAGCCCTGATTTTGGAAATGTTTGCAGGTACCTGCAAGAAATTAGATACTGAAAATAAAGGCTGTAAAGCAGTAGGTGATAAAGATAGCTAAATATCTTGGCTTCAGGAGAATGGTGATTAATAATCACCATTTAAATCTCCTGGCTTCAGGAGGAGAACGATTATTAATCGTCCTCTAAATCTCCTGAAGCTCCCAAAGATTCTTGTAAAAACTGTCTGTTTTGGCTATTAATTCATCGTGACTTCCTTCCTCAACAACTTTTCCTTAATCGAGCACAATGATTCTGTCCATGTTTTTTAAAGTAGAAAGTCGGTGTGCAATTGTAATTAAAAATTTCGTAATAGTTAATCCTTGTTCTTTAGCCATATTTTACATTCTCGCAAATATCATCGGCCTTTGTTTTAATTTGATTTAAGACAAAATTATAAAGTCTATTTTGCAAAGGGGCATCTTTTACAACGCGAAAAGCCATTTTCACACCCAACTTTTTCAAAATTCTAATCCCAAGATTGTAGGCTCTTTTTCTAAGCAATTTTCCAGAATCACTAAACTCACCGCCTTGCACAAAGATAGTAGCATCAAAACCCTGAATTTCACGCAAAGATGTTTCAATATCAGCTATTAACATATCTCTGACACGTTGAATTGTTTGTGGGTTTTTTTTCTTAAATAAATGGTAAAATAATCTAAAGGGAGAATATCTAATAGAAGAATTTATTTGCCTCTCAAGTCCAGCCTCCAGCATCTTCGCTAATTCACCAGATAAAAGGGATAATTCATTTTGCATATCATCTTGAAAGTAGTTAATTTTGTACAGTGAAGATTGTTGATTTAATCTTCAATAAAAGCAACAATAATGAGTTTAAGCATGGAGAGCAGACAAAACCAACTTATTGATGATTACCTGAAAAAAACTCATCACCGCTGGCCCAATCAAGACACAGGCCAAAACTAAAATCACTACCGCAGTTAACATCGCCAAGTAGCCAATAACGCATTGAATAATCATCTTTTTATACATCTCAAACTTATTGTAATTGGCAGCCTTTTGATTGGATTCATTTTTGGCAACTCTTATTCTTTTTCTTTCTTTTTCTTCTTCATCTCTGTTTTTTACCTGTGAGTGATTTGAAATTCTATTTTGACATGATTTTTCATTAAATTTCTTTTTCATGAAACCAGACAAAGAAATAGAGGCGTCTTGTGTCATAACAAACCAATTATTAATTAATAAAATTTCTAAACTAGTTAATGAAATATTTTTTTTTCTCAACCAAATTGTGAGTAATTGTGCCATTTTATTTAAGTAATAAATTATTATCTTGAGTTTTCGGGCTAATTTTCATATTGTTCTAAAATTTTCTAACAAAGAATGACTCATGATTCTTAACAAAAAAACCGCCGTTATTTTATTTAACATCGGCGGTCCTGACAGTCTTGAATCAATCAAGCCTTTTGTGTTTAACTCATTGAATAACAAGGCAACAATACCTCTTCCATGGCCGCTTAGGCCATTATTAACTAAACGAATTGCTACAAAAAGAGAAAAAGCATCTAAGGAAGTTTACAGCAATCTTGGCACAAAATCGCCTTTGCTAGACATAACCCTCAACCAAGCCGACGCCTTAGAAAAGGAATTATCTTTCATTGGTAATTTCAAAGTTTTTATCATAATGCGCTACTGGAAGCCGTTAGCTGCAGAGACGATACCAAAAGTCATCGCGTATGATCCGGACCAAATAATATTGCTCCCGCTTTACCCACAATTTTCCTCAGCTACGACTGACTCTTCTATCAAAGATTTCATTAAAACCCTCAAAAAACACACAATATCTTTGAAAGAAAGCGTTAAAACAAAAATAGTTTGTTGTTATCCAACCGAAGAAGACTTCATCAAATCCCACAGTATCATAATCAATAAATCTTTATCAAAATATTACAAAGGAAATATTGCTGATTTTAGATTCTTATTTTTTGCTCACGGACTCCCGCAAAAACTAATAAATAAAGGAGATCCATATTCGTTCCAAGTAGGGCAAACCACGCAAAATGTAGTCAATAATCTGACAAAATTGTTGAAAGTTAAGCAAGAAGAAATTGACTTTCAAATATGTTATCAATCAAAAGTTGCCCCCCTAAAATGGACAGCACCCAGCCTTGATCAAGAAATAAAACGCGTGGCAATTGACAATAAGATACCTGTCATCATCCCAATTACCTTTGTGTGCGATCATTTGGAAACGCTGGTAGAACTCGATATTGAATATCAAGCAATGGCTAAAAAACTGGGGATTAAAAAATATATTAGAGTCCCGGCCTTCAATGCTAGCGGTCATTTTATCAATTCCTTAGTCGCAATATGTAAAAAAATTGATAAAAATAATAACCACACTATATTCTCCGGATCCAAGCCAGCAAGAATATGCCCAAAAAAGATGAAATTATGTATAAATCCAAATGAGTGTAATGATTGATATTGACGTAGAGCTAAAAAGCAAAAAATGGCTCGACGTTAAAAATCCAACAAAATTAGTTGAGCAAATAACTAGCAAACTAATCCCCTTAACTGAGCTCAATTCAATTCTAAAAAAAGACTTCACTCTAGAATTAGCAATCTCCTTAGTGTCAAACGCTCAAATCAAAAAAATAAATGCGCTACACAGAAATAAAGACAAAGCAACGAACATATTATCATTTCCAAATTTGGATCACGCATTAATACATCAAGAAGGCCTAGAAAATTTAGTAAAAAACGCCAATTATCTATTCCTGGGAGATATTGTCATTGCTTATGAAAAACTAAAATCAGAAAGTAAAAACCAAAATAAAAGCTTTAATTGTCATTTGACCCATTTAATTTTACATTCTATCTTACATTTAATTGGATTTGATCACGAAGATGAAAACCAAGCAAAAGAAATGGAAAATCTTGAAGTGAATATTCTTAAGATACTAAATATCAATAACCCGTATCAATAATTAACGTAAAAAATGGAAGGAGAAAGTAGTAGTAGCAATACTAAAAACCAAAGAACCCAATTCAGAAAATTATTAAATTTCTTCAAGAATCTTTTTGGTAAAAAAACTAAAGAAGGTTTCTCAACCGTAATATCGCACATAGTAGAAGAATATCACAAAAGGGGTCTAGTATCGTTCGAAGAAAAAAAACTCTACCAAAATATCACATCCTTTAGTGATAAAAAAATCTCTTCCGTCGTCACGCCAAGATCGGACATCGTTGCCATAAAGCATGATGCCGACCTCGAGGAAGTCAAAGAAGTAATTGTAAAAAATGGCTACACAAGAGTTCCAGTCTACAAAGATAATTTTGATCAAATAATTGGCTTTATCCATTCGAAGGATCTAGTAAAATTCCTTTGTAAAGAAGATAGCGGCTTTGACATCTCTAAAATTCTAAGAAAGATCCTTCTAGTTCCGGGTTCAATGAAGTTAATGGATGTAATGCTTAAAATGAAAGTATCCAGAGTCCACATCGCCATCGTCTTAGATGAATTTGGTGGTGTTGATGGTTTTGCCACCATTGAAAACGTAATGGAAGAAATAGTTGGTGATATTGAAGATGAACACGATATTCCATCTGAAAATGCATTCTTTAGAATAAAAGAAATTTCTGAAAATAACTTTCAATTAGGTGGTAGAGTAGCAATAAAAAAAGCCGAAGAAATTTTGGGAGTACAAATTGCAAATGAAGATGACGAATTTGAAACAATAGGCGGCTACGTCATGTCGCTATTTAAAACGGTACCTCAAATCGGCGAAGAAATAACAACCGAAGATTTCTCAATCAAAATAATAGACTCTGATCAGCGATCTATCAAATTAATAGAAGTACTAAAATAATGCGTAGTCCAGAGATATTTCCTGAAATTTTATTAGGCGACATCACGCTAAGAGAAAAACAAGAATCAGATGTCGAAGATTTTTTTGATTACTATCGAAACCCCAAAGTTTGCAAACACATACTTTGTCATATTCCTCAAGATATCGAAGATGCCAAAAAAGAACTAATGTTCTGGCGCAACATCTACTATCGAAATGAAGGAATCTACTACGCCATAGCCCTAAACAAAACCAATCAAATGATCGGCTCAATCGGCATTAGTAACTATAATTCTTATCAAAGAAGAATAGAGTTAAGCTACGACCTATCGGAAAAATATTGGCGCCATGGTATCATGTGCGCTGCAATAAAAAAACTAGTGACATTCACTTTCCAAGATTTCGAAAAAAAACTACACCCAAACGGAATAAATAGAATAGAAGCATTTGTTTCTACCGATAACATCGCTTCCAAAAATCTTCTCCTAAAATGCGGTTTCACTTTAGAAGGAATCCTGCGCCAACACCGCTACCACAATGGCAGCTTCGTTGACGTCTATTCGTTTAGTATTGTAAAAAGCGACCTAAATAAATAATTTATCACAAAAGTCATTGACTTTTTCTCAAATATCGCTTTAATGACGCACCCTTCTTTCCCAAAAGTAGTTAGAAATATTAATATTTAAGAAGAACAATGTTTAAAACATATGCTGCTAAACCCAGCGAGATTACAAAAAAATGGTGGTTAATTGATGCCGAAGACCTAATTGTTGGTAGAGTTTCAACAATCATCGCAAACATTTTGCGCGGTAAACATAAAGCGCAATTCACTCCAAACCTTGATTGCGGTGACAATGTTATAGTTATCAATGCCGAAAAAGTAAAATTCACTGGTAAAAAATATGCAGAGAAAAAATATTATTCTCATACGGGTCATCCAGGCGGAATTAAAGAAAAAACGGCTCGTCAAATTCTAGAAGGCGGCAAACCAGAAGATATTTTAAGAAAATCAGTAGCACGAATGATCTCTCGTGGTCCACTTCAAAGAGACCTAATAGCTAAATTACATATTTATCAAGGTCCAACTCACAAACATGAAGCGCAAAAGCCGGAATTACTTGATATTGCTTCAATGAATCGCAAAAACAAAAAAACTAATTAATCATGTCTGACAAAATTTTAGTTAAAGAAAAAATCATCGAACCCAAAGGGGCCAATGAAGAAGTGGCTGGTAATAGAGAGCAAAAAATCGATGAATTAGGTCGCGCTTATGCAACTGGCAAAAGAAAAGATGCCGTTGCCAGAGTTTGGATCAAAAAAGGAACTGGTAACGTTAGCATCAATAAAAGAGATGCTAAAACTTACTTAGGTAGAGAAATTCTATTCAACATTGCCGTTGCTCCATTTGCAGTAACTAAAAATGCCAACAAATTTGATGTTGTAGCAACTATTTCAGGCGGTGGGCTAAGCGGACAAGCTGGTGCACTAGCGCATGGAATTAGTAAAGCTCTAGTAGATTTCGACCCATCAACTCATAAAGAATTAAGAACAAACGGATTCTTAACTCGTGACTCTAGAGTTGTTGAACGTAAAAAATATGGTCTTAAAAAAGCGAGAAAAGGTCAAACTTACAGAAAAAGATAGTCTTTTTGGCTATGAATCGATTTTTTTCAGCCTAAATATGTTTATATTAGGGCTGAAAACAAATCAATTGTACCTAGAAATATCGTTTTCTAAGTAAGAGGTTAGAAATCGTCGATTTGTGACTCAACAATCCTAACCCTGTGTTAAATTATTTTGCTGACTATCTAAAATTATCGTAAATGCGCTCTCTCCTAATAGCTTCAGATCATGCCGGATTTAACTTAAAAAGTAAAATAGTTTCCTATCTCAAAACAAATAATATCCGTTATACCGATTTAGGCTGTGATTCACTATCCACATCAGTTGATTATCCAGATTACGCAAATAAATTATGTCAAGATTTTGACGAAAATAATAATTTCGGAATTTTAATATGTGGTAGCGGGGTAGGTGTATCAATTGCTGCTAATAGATATAGCAATATTCGCGCTGCATTATGTCGAGATGAAGAAATAGCCAAATTAGCCAGGCAACATAATGATGCCAATGTCATTTGTTTGGGTGCGCGATTTATTGAAGATGAAAAAGCAATTTCAGTCATAAAAACATTCTTAGAAACTCATTTTGAAAATGGCAGACACCAAATCAGAGTTGAAAAACTATCAGGAAAATAAACTAATCAGAAGTTTTGGACGTATCAAAAGTCGCAAACTTTCTGATCGCAAAAATAATCTCTACGACAATCTCCTGCCATCCTACAAAATAGATTTTTCTAACCTTCAAAGTGATAAAAAGAATATTCTAGAAATAGGTTTTGGTTTTGGTGATTTTTCTTACGCTACAGCCAGCAATAATCCTGATTCAAATTTCTATGGCTTTGAACCCCATATTAATGGCGTAGTAAATCTCTTGCAATTTCTTGAAAAAAATCCACTACAAAATATTAAAATATCAGATGACGATGTAAGACAAAATCTAGATAAATTTCCTAATAATTTTTTCGATCAAATTTATATTCTCTTCCCAGATCCATGGCCAAAATTCAAACATTATAAAAGAAGGCTAATCAATGTAGAATTTTTAGATAAAATTCTAGCGCCAAAAATGAAAAAAGATTCTAAATTAATAATAGCCACGGATCACGATTCATACAAAAGATGGATCTTTTCACAAATTCTATTATCTAAAAAATTTAGATGGCTTGCCAAATCAAAATCTAACTGGCAGAATTTCCCCAAAGACTGGACTTTCACAAAATATCAAAAAAAAGCCCAAAGGGAAGGTCGAGTATCAATCATAATAAATTTAGAATGTCTCTAATAAACCAACTCCCAAAAATTAGTGGAATATATAGGGAAAATGCTT
>JADHOZ010000076.1 GCA_016778745.1 Rickettsiales bacterium | reverse complement strand
TATCACATTGAATTAACGTCTTTGCACTATTTTACATTACCTACTTGATAAATTCTTGATATTTATCAAAAATATTTTTGGTAATTTTTCCAACTTCTTTGGAAATTATAGTCTTATTTACCTTAGTTACTGGCCTGATGATTAATGTTGAACTAGAAAGAAAAACTTCTTTTGCCGACTCCAGCTCTTCTAAAGTGAATTTTCTTTCCTCTACCTCTATTGATAGCTCTCTCGCTAACTTAATAATTCTATTTCTAGTAATGCCACATAATATGTAATTGTCTGCATTTCTAGTAATTAACTTATGATTACTATCAACAATAAAAGCATTAGAGAATGAGCCTTCCGTTATATAGCCATCTCGTATCATTACTACGTCATGAAATCCTGAATCCTTTGCTTTTTGATTTAACATAGCCGCAGGTAATAAATTCAAACTTTTAATATCACACCTACTCCACCTTAAATCTTCATGAGTCATTACTGATATTCCAGAATTAAAATCGGCTTCTACTACTTTCTTAGCGGGAGCGACCGTAATATTGAACGTTGGTCTGGTTTCTTTTGGTAGCCATTGAACTCTTGGAGTTTTGCCTCGACTAATTTGGATGTAGCAAGAGCCATTTTCAAGATTATTTTGCTTAAAAAGATCAACTACAATATCTCGTAACTCGTCTTGCGTGATACTAAAATCTATTCTTATCTCCCTCAAGCTTCTATTTAATCTATCAAAATGACCTTCAAAATCTACAAATTTATTATTGTTAAATAATATCACCTCATAAACGCCGTCACCAAATTGAAAGGCTCTGTCTTCGATGTGTACCAAACAATCTTCGTGAGGTAGAAATTTTCCGTTTAGATAACTAATTCTAGACATTATTTTTTTAGAATTGCTTTACCCGCATATTTAGCTTTATCACCAAGAGCAGATTCAATGCGGATTAATTCATTATACTTTGCGGTTCTATCCGATCTACAAAGTGAACCCGTCTTAATTTGACCAGCATTCGTAGCAACTGCAATATGAGAAATTGTAGTATCTTCTGTTTCACCGGAGCGGTGCGAAATGATATTGTTGTAATTTGAATCTTTGGCTATTTGAATGGTTTTTAGCGTTTCACTTAATGTTCCAATTTGATTGACCTTAATTAAAATCGCATTGGCCATATTATCCTTAATACCATTAGATAAAATTTCCGGATTTGTCACAAACAAATCATCTCCGACAAGTTGTATTTTATCACCTAGACGCTGGGTGATTTTCTTCCAACCATCAAAATCATCTTCTGCACACGCATCCTCAATTGAAAAAATTGGGTAAGAATTTACTAAATCTTCATAATAAGAAATTAATTCATCCGAATTTAAAACTTTGCCTTCACCTTCTAAATGATATTTACCATCCCGATAAAATTCCGTTGAGGCGGCATCCAACGCTAAAACTATATCCGTTCCTAATTCATATCCAGACTCTTTTGTTGCTTTAGCAATATAATCCAAAGCAATCTTTGCTGAATCTAAATTAGGAGCAAACCCACCTTCGTCACCAACATTGGTATTATGACCGTCTTTTTGTAAAATCTTTTTTAGATTTTGAAAAATTTCTGCACCAATTCTAATAGCTTCTTTAATCGACGAAGCGCCAACTGGCATAATCATAAATTCTTGAATATCGATTTTGTTATCAGCATGCTTTCCGCCATTAATGATATTCATCATAGGCACTGGTAACGTATTTGCTTCTTTGCCACCAAGATATTCAAAAAGAGGCAACCCTTTTGCATCCGCGTAGGCCTTGGCATTTGCTAAGGAAGTGGCCAAAATAGCATTTGCACCAATATTGTTTTTATTTTTAGTGCCATCAAGATTAATGAGAATGTCATCTATTTTTTTTTGATTTGAACCATCTTGATTCATTAGTGCTTTAGCAATTTTATCATTTACGTTATTAACCGCATTTAAAACACCTTTTCCAAGAAATCTCGATTTATCATTATCTCTTAGCTCATGAGCTTCAAGGCTTCCAGTTGATGCGCCCGAAGGAACGGCGGCCAGTCCTTTTGCGCCATTTTCAAGAGTTATTTCAGCTTCTAAAGTTGGGAATCCACGGGAATCAAGAATTTCTAGTGCTTTTATTTGTTTTATATTGGTCATTTCTAAAAAATATTTTGTACTTAAGAATTGTATAACTACCATGAATGTTATACCAATTCTTTTAAAAAGAAATATGCTTAGAATAATTTTAATTATAATTATTATATTAATTGCCATTCCTTTTTACAAAATAGCTAAAGATTATGTATCTAATAACTCCGATAAGGCTAGAGTGGGAATTGAGGTTATTAAAAAGATCATTGACTAGGCGTCTCTTTCAATAAAATCATTATAAAATGTTGAGAATTCGTTATGCTCAACTGCATGTCTAATATTTTTCATTAGATCCTGATAATAAAAAATATTATGTCTTGTTAGCAACATTGATGCTAAGATTTCATTTGATTTTGACAAATGATGTAAGTATGCCCGGCTATGATTTTGACATGTATAACACGAGCAATTTTCATCAATTGGCCTAGTATCATTTTTATATTTGGCATTTCTAATATTCATTACACCATTTGAAGTAAATAACTGCCCCGTTCTTCCTGATCTAGTTGGAATAACGCAATCGAACATATCGACTCCTCTGGCAACCGCCCCAACCATATCCGAAGGCTTACCAACACCCATTAGGTAACGAGGCTTGTCTTTTGGCAACATATCCGGAGTATAATCTAATACATCAAACATTACTTCTTGACCCTCTCCTACTGCAAGTCCGCCAATCGCGTAGCCATCAAATCCGATATCTATTAAACCCTTGGCTGATTTTTCTCTTAAATCTTTATAAATTGAGCCCTGCACTATTGCAAAAATTCCATATCCTGGTCTCTTTTTGAATGCGTCTTTTGATCTTTTTGCCCACAGAAGCGATCTGTCATTAGCAATGCTGGCTTCTTTTTTTGTACATGGGTACTGAACACATTCATCAAAAATCATTGTAATGTCACTACCTAGTTGATGTTGTATTTGAATTGATTTTTCAGGTGTTACAAAATATTTACTGCCATCAATGTGAGATGAAAACTCAACACCTTCGTCAGATATTTTTCTAATTTTGGATAAGGACATTACTTGAAATCCACCAGAGTCAGTTAATATTGGCTTATCCCAATTCATGAATTGATGTAAGCCACCAACTTCTTCTATTAGATCAGATCCGGGGCGCAACATTAAGTGATAAGTATTTCCTAAAATAATTTCTGCACCAGATTCTTTTACATCGTCATTTGTCATTGCTTTCACTGTGGCTGCGGTTCCTACCGGCATAAACGCTGGAGTTTGAATTTTACCATGAGCGGTATTGACCTCTCCTCTTCTTGCTTTATTATCTTCGTTTATTAGATTGAAAGAAAACTCTGTCATATGAAAAATTTTGTACCTTTTATTATTTTATCACTGTTAATTTCTTTAATTGCCATTTCTACTTACAAGTTAAGTCATGAACAAAATAGTAAAGAAGTTATTGATGAAGCAATGAAGGAAGAAAATTATAGATTCCTTAAAACTAAAATAAAGTTAAAAAATTTCTCCTTACAAAGCCTTTTGGATAGCGATACTCTAAAAAAATTAGATCTTAGAAAAAATGAATATATCATTTTGAATTTTTTCGCATCTTGGTGCACGACATGTATGGCTGAACATCCTATATTATTACAGTTAAAAGAAGCAAATATTGTTAAAATGTATGGAATTGCTTGGCATGATATTAATGAAAATAGCAAATTCTTTTTAAACAAATATGGTAATCCCTATGATAAGGTTTTCATTGATAGTAAAAGTGAGTTGGGAGATATAGTTGGTATAAAAGCCATACCAGAAACAATGATAGTTAAGAATGGTGAGGTGATTTATAGATATAAGGGAAATCTACAAGAATTCCACATTGAGGATATAAGGAAGATTGTAAAATAATCAGTTTATTAGTATAATCTCTAGTTACACATGCCCATCTTACAAACGCGACTAAAGGTAAACAAACAAGGATAGCTTTATTTTTGAGAAGGGCTTTAATTAAAAAATAACATGATCCCAGAAAAAAACCTCCGTGTTTGAATTCAAACACGGAGGTTAATTATTTATCTTAAAAACTGCGACTACTTGCTAACAGCTTTTTTCTTTTCTTGCCTCCTAGAAGCTTTTGCTACATTCACTTTTTTCTCATTGACAATTTTAACATCGTCTAACTTACCAATTTTAATTAACTTCTTTTTAATTTGGTTTCTAAGCTTTTGAGCCTTAGCACTTAATTTTGAGAAACGATAATTAACTAAGAAATTATCAATACTACCATATTTGTTAATTGTTCTTAGAGTTGCAGCAGCAACTTTGATGTTGATGGCAACACCAAGGGCTTCGCTCTTTAGAGAGACATTTTTTAAATTTGGTAGGAATCTTCTCTTGGTTTTGCGATTAGAGTGAGAGACATTATTCCCACTCATAACGCCTATTCCAAGAATTTCACATTTTCTGGACATTATTTTTAAGACTTCTAATTAGCAATCAAAACTACCTTTGCCACTGATAACAGCTACAATTGAAGGAGCTCCAAACATTGCCGCAATACCCGCAGCAACACCAATCATCAAACCCCAAGATACTTTTCCTGTGAAAAAACCAATACCAACTGAGATAATTGCAAAAGCAGCAAATGCTTTACCAGCATTACCAGTCACAATTCTGAACGCATTACACATCGCATCAACTAAAGCATTACTGTCAGTAGTTGTACTCGCAAAGGCTTCTGATATCACAGGAGCAATTACCGGTGCAATAGCGAATAAAAAGAAAGATAACAATGTTACTTTCAACGCGTAGGAGGATAGTTTTTTCATAACTTAAGTTTAATTAAGATTTGATAAGAATTAATAGTAGACTATAACTATTTATACTTCAACCATTAAAGTATAATTTTTAACATTGAATGAGGTGAAAAAAAATTGCAACAAAGTTTTTGTATTTTTTATCTTCTACTCATCTTTGGAAATATTATATTATTATTTAATGATTTTAATTTCCCACTCCAACTCTATACCCGTTTCTTTTTTTACCTTATCTTTAGCTTCTTGACCTAGTTTGATTAGGTCCTGCGCCTTGGCATTATCGATATTGATTAGAAAATTACAGTGTTTTTGTGAAATTTGAGCGCCGCCTTTAATTTTACCACGATATCCTGCTTCATCGATTAATTGCCAAGCTTTTTTGCTTGAGTTAGATGGGTTTTTAAATGTTGAACCTCCGGTTTTAGCTCTTATTGGCTGGGATTCTTGACGATTCTTTTGTAAATCTTGAATTTTCCCTTTTACTATTTGCGGCGTTGATTTTTTTCCTATAAAAGTTGCTTCAGTAAAAACATAACTGTTGGCTAGATTATTTTTTCTATAGCTAAAAGAAATTTCTGAACGTGGAATATTAACAATATTACCGTTGTAATCAACTGCTTTTACTGATTCTAATATTTGTGATATATCCGAATCGTAACATCCGGCATTCATAGCTATAGCCCCACCAATTGATCCCGGTATCCCGGATAAAAATTCTAAATTTGCTAATCCTTGTGATGCGCAATAATTTGCAATATTGGCACATAACGATCCCGATCCAGCTGTGATCTTATTTTTTGATAAAGATATATTGGAGAATTCTTTTCCTAATCTTATTACGACTCCTTTTACCCCGTTATCATCGATTATTACATTTGAGCCGATTCCTAAAATATTTATGGGAATATCTTTTGGGCAATTTTTTAGGAAATGCGATAAATCATTAATATCTTTTGGTTTACATAGAATTTCAGCGCTACCACCAACATCAAACC
>JADHOZ010000007.1 GCA_016778745.1 Rickettsiales bacterium | reverse complement strand
AAATAACCATCAAAATAATCAGTAATTGATGCCAAAGCAAAAAGAACGGCAACAACCAAATTTGCAACCATGCCAGGAATGTAAAAGGACAAAACCAAAAAAGGTATGATAGCCAATCTAAAGCTGGTTAAAAAATTGGGAATTTGTTTCACGCCCATATTCATAATACTAACTTATTGTTTCTATTTTCATTTTGGCTTCGTCTAGTCTCTTAGAACAATGCTTCTTCAATAAATTACCCTCTTCATTTAACTCTATCATCAAATCCAAGCTAATCTTCTTAGATGATAAGGTTTCAACAATCTCTTCAAGCCTTGTAATTGCGTCTTCAAAAGACATTTTATCAATCTTCTTTTCCAAATCCTTATTAGCCATAATATTATTTCATAAAATCAAATAACGGAGTTTCCTGACCATCCTTATCAACTAACCTCACCGGATAATCATCACTAAAACAAGCATCACAATATTGAGGATTCTTATCATTTCTATCCTCATCTAAAATAGCCTTATACAGACCATTAATAGATATATAATGCAAACTAGTAGCTCCAATCATCTTTCTAATTTCCTCAACACTGAGCTGAGAAGCAATAAGATTACTTTTATCAGGAGTGTCAACACCATAAAAACACGGTGAAACAGTTGGTGGAGAAGCAATAAGCATATGAACTTCTTTGGCACCAGCATCCTTAATCATTTGTACAATCTTTTTTGATGTAGTACCTCTTACAATAGAATCATCTATCAATACAACTTTTTTCCCTTTAATAGCGGACAAATTTGCATTATGTTTCAATTTAACACCAAAATGTCTAATTTTGTCGGTTGGCTCAATAAAGGTTCGACCTACATAATGATTCCTAATAATGCCTAATTCAAACGGCACTTTAGATTCTTTAGCATAGCCAATTGCCGCAGGAACCCCAGAATCAGGAATCGGAACAACAACATCTGCATCAATTTTAATTTCTTTTGCCAGTTGTATGCCGATTCTTTTTCTCATCTCGTAAACATTCTTCCCTTCAATATCGCTATCTGGTCTCGCAAAATAAATATATTCAAAAATACAAAACTTACTATCTTTCTTTTCAAATGGCATTAAAGATGTTATGCCATTCTTATCAATAATTACCATCTCACCATTTTTGACATCCCTAATAAAATCAGCGCCAATAATATCAAAAGCACAAGTTTCTGACGCTACCACATAACCATCTCCCAATTTAGCGATCGACAAAGGTCTAATTCCGTGAGGATCTCTTATCGAAATAATCTTATCTTCATGAATAATAACCAAAGAAAATGCTCCCTGAATCTGAGAAATAGCATCAATAATTTTTTCATTTAAAGTCGCTTTCTTGCTAAGAGCAATTAGATGAACAATAACTTCTGTGTCCATGGTTGACTGAAATATGGCACCCTTCTTAATAAGTTTATTCTTTAAAGTATTGGCATTAGTCAAATTACCATTATGAGCAACACCTAAAAACCCACAAGCAAGCTGAGCATAAATTGGCTGAAAATTCTGCGCTGTCTTTTTCCCCGCAGTAGAATATCTAACATGACCAATAGCAATATCACCTTCTAACTTATCAACAACTTCTTGAGCAGTAAAATTATCCGCTACCAAACCTTCAGCAAAATGGGATGAGAATAACTTACCCGACATAGTAACGATACCAGCAGCTTCCTGACCTCTATGTTGCAGTGAATGCAAACCTAAAGCGGTATTAGTTGCCGCATCTTTAGAACCGTATATCGCAAATACACCGCATTCTTCTTTTAATTCATTAAATATCATTTTACTGAGTCGTAATTTTTTCTCGACATTAAATACTTATACACAATTAAGTTCTCGGTGATGCGCTGAACGTAATTCCTTGTTTCAGAATAAGTTATTAATTCGATCCAATCAACAACTTTATCAATATCATCAGTTTTTCTTGGATCATAAAATTCTCTAATCCAACGATCCGCATTGTGCGGACCAGCATTGTAAGCCGCTATAGCCAATAACTCAGAGCCTTCAAAGCGATCAATTAACTTCTTAATATAAAATGATCCCAACCTCACATTATATTTAATGTCTCTAGATAATTTCCATTGTGAATATTTAACACCCAGATCTCTTGCTACTAACTTAGCAGTATCGGGCATAATTTGCATATAGCCAATAGCCCCCACTCTACTAACTGCCATTGGAGCAAAGCCACTTTCTTGTTTTACAATAGCGTGCACCAAAGGCGCATATTCATCTTCAGCAATTTCATCAACAATTTGAAATTTATCTCTTATAAAAAATACATCTTTCTTTGAAGCTGCTCTAGAAATTGTCACTTCCAAACTTCTGTCATCTAAATTTTTTACAAAATTCATAATGGCCGCAATTTCAGTTTTGCTTTTCGATACAATAACCAGATCCTCAATGATATCAATCGCATAATCTTTTTGACTCATATTATATAAAATAAAAGCAATTTGCAGAGATTGAATTTTAGACAATCTCACCATATCATATTTAGTAACTTCTGGCTCTTTCGGCAAAATAGTATCATTTCTAGAACCAAATGGATCCAACACTCTATGTTTATGAATGGCTAATTGCCCATAGAAGAAAATAGGATATTTAATGGCTGTCTTGTACCATTTCAAAGCAATATCTTTATCACCCATAGCTTCAGCAGCCATAGCAGACCAGTAAGAAGCGCGTGATAATGTTACCGGCTGCACAACATTATTATATAAGTTATTAAATCTTCTAAAAGCTTCCACCGGCTTATCAACAAATCTTAAACTAATCCATCCTGCAGTCCACTCAGCTTCCCAAAAATCTTTATCAGTCGTTGCCAAGTTATGATTTTTAACTAGGTAATATGCCAATTTATTTTTGCCCTTCTTCAACATTTCTCTGACATATAAATGCCTTAACTTCCACCATTTTTGCGGAAACTGAACCTTCTCTGGCAATGCAATTAGTAGGTCAACAATTTCTTTTTCTTTATCTTTATTCTTCAACCAATAGGCCTTTTTATACAACAAACCCTCATTATCTCTCAAATGCTTAGGAACTGATAATATAATATTATTAATATAATTAGGCATCTCATTAATATTGATAATAGCCTTGAATAATTTTTGATAATCATCGCTGACCAGATTCATTATTCTACTGGCATCATCAACTTTCAAATCCCACAACAATCTATCTATTCTATTGATATGATCACTTTCATCCAAGTAAGTTTTATATCTTGACAAAAACTCAACCTCACCCTCATTATCAAAATCTTCTTCAATCCATATATCTTCTATCATTGAACTAATATCTTCTTTTTGAATGATGAAATCATGAGAATATGGCCTTAAAGTCTCAAGATAAACTATTTTTGACTTCAGTAAATGTAATTTTGCATCCAAAGAAATAGGAATATTTTTATCATAATATTGCTTGCTAACTGAATAAGGTATATCATGCATAGCGGCAATTTTTTCAGCATTATTTTTAATATTGTCAATATTTGGATAATAAGGATTATCCATCACGAACCTAGAAATATCATCAAACGAAACATCCTTGGCAATGTCCTCATCGCTATATTTTTTCCATAAAATCACATTCATGACAGAATCATAAAAAGAAAAATTTAACGCATATTCTTTTCCCTCACTATCTCTTTTAGTAATTTTAGCAGTCCTTGCTAATTCAAAGGCCTTCTCATGTTCTTTTTTTTCAACTAGCTTTTCGATTTTTTCCAAAACAGACAAATCCTCAGCCCGATAATCAAGCCAAACATCCTGAATATTTTTATTATTTATACTCGCATTTGCAGAAAAGGTAAAAAATGCCAGTACCAAAAAAAAACAATAGATTCTATATACAAACTTATTCACAAACTTTATTTTTAATTAAAGATTTCTTCATATTTAAAAAACTCTTTGATATTATCAAATTTATTTTTAGCCTAATGAAAAAAAATTCAAAGTAAAAAAGAATGGAATTTATTACAAAATTTTTAATAAGACGCTCATCCAATAAAATTGGTACCGATGAATTCGGAAACAGCTATTATCAACATAAAAAAAATAAAAAAAGATATGTCATCTACAATGGCATCGCGGAGAGCTCAAAAATCCCCGCCCAATGGCACGGATGGATCCACTATAGCAGTGATATTGCTCCTATAAAAATAAATACAAACAAGGCCTCATGGCAAAAAATTCACACACCCAATCTTACAGGCACAATTAACGCTTATTCACCAAAAAATAAACCATCCCATAAAAGTTCATCATCTTACGAAGCCTGGGAACCAAAATAATTAACAACAGCTAAAAATCATGAATAAAACAAATAATTATTTCGAAATTATCGTTGGTACTTTTGTATTAGTATGTGCCATCGTTTTTTTAGCGGGCTCTTTCAAAAACTCCAACGTTACAACAAACTCAAATAACTATACAATATCTGCTAAATTTAATAATATTGACGGAATCGCCCCGGGAAGCGACGTAAAAATATCAGGAGTTAAAATTGGTAGTGTTAAATCACAAGATTTAGATCCTGTTGATTTCCAAGCAAAATTATACTTAAGCATCGATTCAAAAATAAAATTACCCTATGACAGCTCCATAAAAGTATCGTCAGAAGGGCTTTTAGGATCAAAATATCTATCCATAAGTCCGGGTGCGGAAGAAGAATATCTCAAAGATGGAGAGCAAATAGAATTTACGCAATCATCAGTGAATTTAGAAGAATTGCTTGGAAAATTCATTTTTACATCTGACAATAAACAATCACAAGAAAATGAATAAAATAATATTTATCTTCTTAATATTTCTACTAACTAATAAAGCAGCGTTTTCAAAAGAAGAATATACTCAAGCCACGGTAAGATTGCTAGACAAAATAACTGCCAAAAGTTCTTTGGTTGATATAGACCTAAAAAAGCCTTATAACTATGGAAATTTAAACATTATAATTTATAAATGCTGGAATTCACCACTAGATCAAAAACCAGAAACAAAAATGTTGTTAAGAGTACTTGAAAGCAAGGACGAAAAAGAAGATGCGCTATTTTTCGGATGGATTTTTGCTTCAAGCCCTTCTATTTCGTCAATACAGCATCCCATTTACGACATAACAGCAATAAAATGTAAATAAATGATCAAAATATCACCGTCAATATTATCAGCAGATTTTTCAAAATTAGGAGAAGAAATACAAGAAATAGATAATGCTGGCGCAGACTACATTCACATAGATGTTATGGATGGATCTTTTGTGCCCAATATGACTATTGGCAATGAAGTAGTCAAATCTATTAGAAAATGTTCAAATCTCACATTCGATGTACATTTAATGATTGATAATCCCGAAAAACATATAGACAATTTTGCCGCAGCAGGATCAGATATCATAACCATACATTTAGAAAGCACTAACAAATTACAAGAAACAATCAGTCTAATAAAAAGCCATAATAAAAAAGTAGGTATTTCTATAAAACCTCAAACCCATGAAGACTCTCTAGACCCCATCATAAACCAGATAGACTTAATATTAGTCATGACTGTCAATCCAGGATTTGGTGGCCAAAAATTTATGGATTCCCAATTAGAAAAAATAAGAAATATTCGACATAAAATAAAAAAATCCGGTCAAAACATAGAACTAGAGGTAGACGGAGGAATAAATAAAGAAACCGCCAAGCTAGTTATAGAAGCAGGTGCCGATGTTCTAGTTGCTGGTTCATATATCTTCAAATCATCAAATTACTCACAAGCAATCTCAAGCTTAAAAAAATGACGCACTACCTAATATACGGACTTGGTAAATCAGGTGTATCCGCCTCCAAATCTCTATCAAATCACAGTAAAGTTACAGTGACGGATGACAACTCAGAATTACTCAACAATTCAAGAAGCCTTTTAGACAAAAAAATTTCAATAAAAAAACCAAATGACATTAATTATAACAAAATAGACAAGGTTATTTTTGCTCCGGGAATTCCCTTATTTTATCCAAAACCACACGTCATTTTAGAAAAACAAAAAGAACATAATTTTGAACTCATTTGCGACATAGAAGCATTTTATCAACTAAATAAAAGTAATAATTTTATTGGAATCACTGGAACAAATGGAAAGTCTACCACAACGTCACTTACTGGACATATATTTAAAGAGCTAAAGTTAAGCTCCAACATAGGAGGCAATATAGGAATTCCTATATTCGATCTTAAGCAAAATCAAAAAAACCAAAATTACATATTAGAATTATCGTCATACCAACTGGACCTAATCCAAGAACTAAAACCAAATATTTCCTGTTTACTTAACATCACATCCGACCATATTGATAGACACGGATCTTTTGCAAATTACATACAATCAAAAAATCATATTTTTAAAAACCAATCAAAAGAAGATTACGCACTGATAAATATTGATGACGAAAATACAAAATCAATATTTAATACATTAACACAAACTCAAAAACAAAAAATATTACCACTTTCAACCTTACAAAATCTTGAATATGGTTTCAGCTACATTGGCAATATTATAACAATCAAGACTGACTTTTTAAAAGATCAAATCACACTAGAACATAGCTATCTCAAAGGATCTCACAATAAGCAAAATATATTATCATCCCTTGCCATAACTTTATGTCATCTACATAAAGAAAATATAACAATGAATTTAGAAACAATCACCAACTCTATACTCAATTTTAAAGGTCTAAAACACAGACAAGAATTTGTTAGATCAATTAACAATATAAATTTTATCAATGATTCCAAAGCAACAAACCAAGAGTCAGCAAAGAAAGCTCTTCAGTCATATAAAAATATTTTTCTCATTTTAGGAGGGAAAGAAAAAGATGGAATTAGCAATATCATTAATGAATTAAAGAAAACAAAGAAGATATACTTAATAGGAGAATCGAGTGAAAATTTTGCCAACATTTTACAAAAAAACTCTATTGATTTTGAAAAAAATAAAGAGTTGAATGTAGCGATTAAAAATGCATATTTAGATGCAAAACAACTAAATAATTTAGAAGAAATTAACATAGTACTTTCCCCCGCATGTTCTTCCTTTGATCAATTCAAACATTTCGAGGAAAGAGGAGAGTATTTCTGTAAAATAGTGAATGAATTACAAAAAAGTTAAAATAAACATTGTTAAAAAAATAAGCTTTTTTGTATCAACAGCATTTCTAGCTCTAACATCACCTGCATATTCACAAACATGCCCCACCATCTCATCCACCGACTATGTTGCCGATACTAGTACTTTAGGGTATGCAACATCCCATAATGAATTATTCCTCAACCAACAATATATTGCCCCTGAGTTACAAGCGCTATCTTCAACCGAGTGTAAAGACCTACCTCCTTCAATAAACGCCCAGCCGGGCAGAAATTGCTTTTACGACGGAAAACCATTATGCCACAATATTAATGGCTCTTTATATGAAATACCGGCCGAAAATATTTTCTCAGGAATAATAATACCAAGATATAATTGTCACGACCTATCAGATTTACCCCTATGTACCCTACTCTCAGCAAACCAAATACAAACTGATGCAGGAAAAAACTGCGTTCTTAAATGTAGCGAACTTCCAAAAGAAACAAGAGCCGACTCTAGTGGCAATCCTATAGCATTAATAAGAGGTCAAGACTACGCTATTCATAACAAAGATTGTGTAAGATTTTGCGACGAGCTAAGCGACGAAGAAGCAATAGATAGCTCTTTACCAAACAATATAAGTTGCGTAGCAAAATCATGTCAACAATTAGGAAGAAATGCAAATTCAATTCCAATAACACCCAAAACTGGAAGTAATGGTAATTGTAATATATCCCCTTGTAACCTTTTATATCCTGAAGAGCTCCGAGACATATCATATAATATGGAATATGACGATGCCAATAACCGAACAAATATTAAATATTGTGATGCCAAATTAGATGCAGAAAATAGAGACTTAAAATGTTATCACTTCTCAAAAAGCCAATTAAAATATACGGTCCGCGATAAAATGTGCCAAATACATAAATGCTCACCGTCATGCCAAACATACAAAAGCCAGAGTGATGAAAATGGAGATGGATCAATAAATGAATATGACAATGATGATACGTTAAATATTACAAGCAAAGGAACCGCTTACTCTAATATATATAGATTCCATCAATATGCCTGTTTAGACATAAATAGTGCAACCCTATGCGAACCGGTAATATGCTTACCCATTATAACTAAGCAATATAGGTGCACAGTCGATGGCTCAGCAATTAGTGGGACTAATAACGACATAATTCCCAATCCAAATTGCGGAAGCAGCTCTGAGGAAAGTGATTGCACAGACCATTTTTGTGAAAAAGTAATTGATTGCAACATCATAGAAAACCAAGACAAACGAGAATGTTTAGCAATAAACGAAGAAACAACAGGTACTAGAAATGATGACGATCTAAACTCATGGTTTTATAGACCAAGACCCCTAGATAAAGCCGTAAAAATTGCAGGAAATTATACAATAATAGACCCCGATATCGATGCCAAATTATGCTTTCCAGAATCGGTGTTCGAAGATAGAGCTGCTGATTGGAATAATATTGCAGATCAAAATGATTGGGGGTGGGATTCAAAGATTGTAATACCAAAAGTGTGTGTTTTAGGTGTATGCACTCCAGAGATTGTTATTGATTTAGGGTATTTTCACTCTTCAATATCACCTGATGCCACAAGGGCTGGTGGTATGTGTAAATTTGACGAAAGTGACAATGTGGGTTTCAGGGGTGCCGGACAACCCTATCTTTGTTATCGCGAGGGAGATGGAGGACCACAAGTGACCGGCGGAATATATCAACATCTATCCGAATATACAGCCTTTCATAAAGGATACGTCGAAACAACATTCTTAGAAGATAATAACGCAACTCATAAACTAGATGTTTGTCTAAGATTTAGAAATGCCCTTAGACCAGATGATGGCTATTCTGAAACATGCGGATCAAGAGAATGTGCTGTCAGCTGCATGGGTTTTGCTGGCGGATGCTCAATGCAAAATTGCGGATATGACAGATGTAAAACTCTAAAAGTTGAAGAACATCATCCTCATCTATGTGCTATGTCACCCTTATTATTTGGATCAACATTTGATGAGCTAATATCAGGGCAATTTGAAAATAACCTTGACTATGCAGAAAATACCTTCGAAACGAATACCACAGGAATGGTAGAAGATGACGAAGGCAACTTAATACAAACAACAGAAAATAATTGGGAAAATTACGAAGGCTACACCGAAGAAAGTATTGACGATTTAGTAAGTCACTTCGAAGACGCGGGTGGACCATGCCTAAGTTATATAGATCAAAGACTTAGATTAAGAGCCGTAAAAATAAATAATTATATATGTACATTCCTAGATGTAAAAGGATTAACCGCCTATGATGATAATGTCGTAGATCCCCCGATTAAATTTGCCGATGGATCAGAAGTACTAATTGATGAAAACGGCATAGAATACTGTCTTGATGGAACAATAAAAAATGGCGGTTGTAATGCATTTGATACCACGCAAGAACCTTGGTCAGTTGAAGTGTGGAGAACCGTTAAACTAACCTCTTCTGTGAATATCCCATATATTTTAAATAACCAACCATCATCAGCAGACTTTAGGGGTTATTTGGATAGAGATGGGAAAGTTCACCTTGAACAAAATTGCATCAAAGCAACCCTTAGAACCGCTCCTGTAGACTTTTATAATATGGCAACTCCTGAAAATTCTCCAAAATTATTTATTCCTCCACTCTATATAAAAAACGTCAGAAGATACATGGGGGGACCTATATCTGTTCCACAAAATATAGAACAAAAATACGGAACAACAAACTTCCACTACCCAGAAATAGAAGTAGCGTTTGGAGATCAAACTCTATTACTCAACCTTACTAAAGACGATCAGGGAGATGAGGATAGATTTCAGACAATATCATCAGTTATTAATGATGCATCTTATAGTAAAGAAGTTTTCATAAAAAAAGAATATAGCGTTTTCAGAAATCATCCAATATTGTGTTTATATGAAAAAATACAAAATAATGGAACATACGTTGCCCCCTATCAAATAGGCTGTGTTGATAGAGAAAAACCTGTGATTGATAATTCTATCCTCGCATTAATTGATCCAAACCTACCCGAACAAAGAATCATAGTTTCCCCTCTATCTGATAATACCTACGATAATTCCTCAATATCACTACAATATCTTGCGGGATATGGAGCAAATGGCATAGATGATAATTGCAACGGCGACGATGAATGTACGCAAATAGTAACTCTGTCAAATCAAAATATTAACGTTGCCGATTGCGATGACACAGTTGAAAAATATAGAGTTTGCGCCCTAAGAGAAGAATGTTCTCAATTAAATATCGAATGTATGAATAATGAAATAAACATTCAAAATGCAATGTTAAATAACCAATCATTAACTGATCTACTGGCAACGAGAAATTGGTGTAATGATCACCTAGTAAATATGTGTAATAACAAACTAGGTCTTAGCTCGGATCCAAATTCTTCGATATATAATACAAATCCAAATAACGTCATAGCAGATAATAAAGCCTATGGTTGGTTTAATGAGATATGTTTTACAAAAGGAAAAAATACAACAAGCTTTAATGAAAACCTTGTTAAAGTAATTGCTCACAATCCATCAGTTATCACAAACAATGTCAAAGGAAAGTGTCTCATTGATCCCAGTAGCCCATATTTAAATGATAATGACCCCAGCACAAATTGTGATGATGGCGGTTTTGCGCCGCATTGTTTATGTGTCAAATATACAGAAGGAGTCACATTACAGAGTGGAGAAATTGCAAGACTACAAACAGAACGCGAAGCAGGTCTATGCATAGATATGCCAGAACCAGAAACATGCCCAGCAATTTCATATAATACAAGCCCGAATACAAATCCCGATACCGATCCAGATTACGTAAGTTGGTCACTAAATATTACCTCAGGAACCTACGGAACTACAGAAGGAAGTGATGTTCATTTTTCTCATGAATTAAGAACAAATGGAGTGGGTCATGCCTCATTTCCTACTGCAATGATGGGAATGCAGCATGTGGAAGGTAAGTGTAAAGGCTTTTGGAAAAATAAACTATCAGCAACCTCAATTGAACTTCCGCCAACAAGAAGCTGTAATAATATTTCGGGAACGGCACAATGGGCAAACAGCGTAACCAATCAATGTATCCGATATAGCTGCGAAGCAGTAAATACAAGAGGAATCAAAGACGGAACATATCTCGATAACTACGGAAACTCCTATGAAAACTCACAAGAAAAAGGATTAAGTCATGGATTTGCAACATGGCCATATCACTTACAAAGTACTGATTTTGCTGAGTTAGAAACGGCTAACGCATGCATCATTGGATTCAAAAAAACAGGATCATATCCTCACGACGCTAATAATGACGACTTAGTAACGCAATATCTAGGCGGAACGCTTCCAACAAGATATTGTAATCAGTTAGGAGTTTGGCAAGCAACGCAAAATAATTGCGAAAGAATTAAATGCTCTCCCGTAAATTTACCAGGAAATTATGATCCAAATAGCACAACACCAGATCAATATTATACCGATGTAATGAATGGCATAATTACATTCGATTTCTCTCACGATTCTAATAACCCCAACCCCACACACCAATTAAATGATTACTCTTATACTGGTAGATATGATAAAGATATTAACACCGGGCTAATATCAAATGTACAATGGAATTACTGGCTAAAATCTGGAGGAGCAATCTTCTTCGACGAAACCCTTTCATCCAGAAGTGACGCCTCTATTGAAAGCAGTTCAAAAACTCAAGGATATTGCAATAATGAGCTTGGATTTTTTCAATCAACCCCAAATGTATCGCCATCTCTGGAATGTGACCATCTAGGAAATTGGATTGTAAAAAATCAATGCGTCACTAGATGCGATATCGTTCCAGCTGGAATTGAGTCTGAAGATGAAAGCAATGGCTACTCCCAGTGGCCAAAAACAGATGTAGAACTAATCGATCCCATTAATATTGAAAATAACTTTGAGCAAGTATCAGGAAGATGTTTAACCGCAAACGAGTCAACGCGATATGATATAAACCTTCTACCCTACCCATATCCACCACTAAGAAACAGAGATGGTGAAAATTATAAAATACATTATGACTCAAATGATTATTACACTTTTATCCAAAGTATAACATTGGATTCACATTTAAACATAAATCAATTTGTAGCATCACCTGAATCCGACTCTATACCAGCTGATGTCAAAAATGACACACGATTCCATTTCTTAGATTCATCAGATCAGGTAGAAAAATGGTCTATCCCCAATGAATCTTTGCCAACAGGATCATCTTTAACAGGTTCAGCACCAGAGCCAACAAGGCTATGTAAATGGGTAAAGTTAGAAACTGGATTTACTACAAATTATTGGCATCCAGCCGACAATAAATGTATTGCTTCCTGCCCTAGTGGAAATTATGACCCTAGGTTAAATGCAGGAATAACCAAACACCAACTTTATGATCACACCTCCACAAATAAAACAAAAGAATTCTATGTAAGTTGGCCAGAAGCGAGTTTTGGAACTTGGGTATTCTATACAAATAATGGATTCTCATTTGGAACCCCTCCTTCATCAATTAATGGAATGGATGCATCCCACTTCTCAAATGACCCAACAACCAACCCAATAGGCAGAACGAACGGAAAATATATTATAGCCAGAAAATGTGGTACAAATGGCAAATGGGAAGATCCACAACCACATTGCGCAACAAATAATGGAATAATTCCTGGATCAAATGCAAATTATAATGGAGAATCCATTGCTGGATCAAAAACTATCGCCGTAGAAGATGGTAATCATGCAATGGGTTCATGCTATCCCTCCCCCCCATATTATCCTAAAGGACAAGATGCGGGATCGCCTCAACCAGTATCTCAATATTCTTGCCAATATCATGATGCCAACAACAACATTGACCAAGTTTACTTTAAACATGAAAGTGGAGAACCATGCGAAATATATTGCTATTCTCCCGATAATCAGAGCTTTCAAAACAGCACTAATAAATCTGGTGATCAATATGTTAAAGCCGGAAACTATTTAGAATTAAGCTGTAAAAATGGATATGGAAAAAATATTATTGGCGGCTCTAGTGGATCTGACAATACATGCGGCAGAGAGGTAGTGGATAGAACTTCTCAAAACCCTACCATATTATGCAATTCCAATGGAAGCTGGAGCCCTTCGGTAACGAATGATTGCGATGCCTGCAGATCTTGCACTCACAACTCAGGAGATGTTGCACTATCTTATAATGTACGAAGTAATAATCATGGAAAAATATACAGAGATTCCACTACTATTATTTTTGAATCTTCAGGGCAACAAAATTGCGGTAGCAAAGAAAGAACATGCGGGATCAGTAACTGCATAAATCAGTGCAATAATAATAGTCATTTTAATAGGTCTCATGGGGATAAAGTAAAAATAAATACCGAAGAAAGATGGAGTTGCAAAAAATCATGTGGCATTGGTAAGTGTACCAGACATACTGATCTTAACGCCTCAATGTCAATACAATGCATTGATGGAAAATGGCAAGGCGTCGATGGCGGAGGCGGAAGTTCAATTGACTGTAATAATATATAAAATATGACAGAAATATCGATAATAATGGGTAGTCAATCAGATATGGCTACAATGCAAGAAACAAGTGATATCTTAACAGAATTTGGTGTTGAACACGAGTTAAAAATCGTTTCAGCCCATAGAACACCAGATCGGCTTTATGAATTTTGCCAAGATGCAAAAAATCGAGGTATAAAAATTATAATAGCCGGAGCTGGAGGAGCAGCTCACTTACCAGGTATGACAGCAGCAATGACTGAAATTCCAGTCCTTGGCGTACCGGTAGAAAGTAAAACACTAAAAGGTCTAGACTCCCTGCTATCAATTGCCCAAATGCCTTATGGTATTCCTGTTGGCACGTTAGCAATTGGCAAAGCTGGCGCTAAAAATGCCGCCCTTTTAGCAATATCTATTCTAGCTTTAAATGACAAAGATTTATCTAAAAAATTACAAGACTTTAGAAAAAATCAAACTTCGCAAGTAAAGATAGAACCAACCAAAATTAATACTTAAAATGAAAAAACCTATTAAAACTTTTGTAAAAGGATTTACCTCTTCATTCATGCTGATGTTTAAAAATAATAAGTTAGCAAGAGCCGATAGAGATATCTTACAAAAAGACAAAATAAAAATTGAGCAAGACAAAAATTTAGCAAAATCAAATTAATTAATCATGAAAGAAAGCAATTACAACAAACAAAGAAACACTAGACCATCATCACAAAATTTATCTGATCTAACAAAAATAGAACAAGAACACCGTCATAAAATAGAAAAACAAGCTCAATTCACTTTTAGATCTGGTCAATTTTTTGGTTTTCTATATAATATTGGAATATTAGCTATAATTTATAACCTCATTAATAAAGGCAATAGCGATCTAGCCCTAAAAATTTTTTTAGGCCACACTATTCTAATAATTACAATAATTATCACCAGTCAATTCGGAAAAAGAAAATCTAAACCAAGAAGTCAAGGGTCAAGAAAAAACTACAATAACAACAGAAGATACAACAATAATAGATAAATGCCAAGCCAAGGCGGGTTGGGGTTTAGAAACCCCAACTCTATTTACAGCCTAATTCGCACACGGATCAATATAACCAGTATCCCACACGCCAAAAGCACCGCATCTCTTCGTCGGAGAAGAGACGGTAGCCTTATAGCCCGTATCACAAGCAGTAGTAGAGGGAACAATTTGACCAAACTTAGATTTAACCCAATCGCACTCACTACCAACACATCTAGCGTAAGATTCATCAGTAATAGCCTCGCATTCTATTATTTCATAAGCATCAAAATCGACAACCATCTGATTTCTCGTCTTAAAATAAATAATATCATCAAAATCTTCGCTATTGATAGATTTAGCCACAAAACTATTATCAAATATTGCTGTATTGTCTCCTGTATTAAAGGTTCCCCCATAATTTGAAGACTCATCATTATCATTAGATACAGGATTTTGCGTTGATGAATTACTGTTAAATCCACCAAACTTATTTTCACCGTGACTTATTAATACAAACATAGCCTCAGTCGTAATTGGCTGCGTTCCACCACTCACCGCCTCATTGATACTAATATTTCCCGCACCACTACCATCAAATACTATATGACTTGGGTCAGTAAAATTAACATTGACAATATAAGTAAATTTAGTACCAAAGCCATCTTTCGCCATATCGCTCGGTAAATTTAAATCCTGAATAGGAACCATTCCATAAACTAAATTAGTCCCGCCGTCAAAAACATCTTCGCTTGAGTTATTACAATCCCCCGCTCCAGATCCAGATAAGCCATAAGAAGCCGAACTATCGACTAGGTTAATAGCCGCCGGACAAGGAAGAGCGCCATTATTGACAAGATAATTTCCCATTGCTCTATAAATGACATCCATTCTTTCTTTGGTAGACTTATATTTAGCCTTGTTAACAGTCGTAATTGAAGCCGATATAGACCCCACAACCAAAATCGAAATTATCAACACAACTAAAGATAATTCTAACAATGTAAAAGCTCTTTTTTTCATAATTAAATTAAAGCGTATCCTCCTTACAGTTAACCGTTATTTGCGTATCCCATTTACCCAAAATACCACATCTTTTAATGGGATATAAATTTTCTTTTTGCCAACTATTATTGCCAGTTTCTACATCAGTTGGACAATCGTTAGAAGACTCAACAAAATGATGGTATAAAGAATTGGGCCAATCATAATCATCCGTATGGTTATAATCACTATGATTAATTTCTCTACCATTACTTACCGTCGTATCCAAGCAATAGACTTTATTATGGGCTTTAAAATCCATTACAATCTCATCGCGGGTTTTAAAGAATAACATATCATCAAAAGTCTCATTATCAAAAGACTTATTAATGAAATTATTATCAAAATTAGCGGTATTAGTAGGATCAAGATTTAAAATAGTGATATCAAAATTCTCCTCCTCATCTGCATCAAATGGTTCTTTAGAAGAAGAAATGGAAGTTAAATTTTCTCCATAAGCTCCAAGTCCGTTTCTACCATGAGAGATGATAACAAAAACAGCATCATCTGTTATCTTGTGAGTCTGACCTCCAGCCTTATCATTAACCGTCATTATAGAAGTAGCCGGATAAATGCTACCAAAACCATCAGTCGAACCCGAAGAAGTAAATCTTTTATCAACAATATATGTAAATTTATTTCCATAAGCATCCAAAGCATAATCTAACTCCAACTCTAGATCCTGAACGGGAATCATGCCATAAGCCAGATTAGTCTCAACCGTTCCTAAATAAACACCATCTTGCTGACATATTCCAGCAGTTCCAGCAACACCAAAAGAAGTAGAGCTGGCTAATCGTCTAGCAACATTAATAGATGCCGGGCAAGGAAGAGCGCCATTTTCATGAACATATTTGCCAATAGCCTTATAAATAATGCTAAACTTCTTCTCATTCTCATCTTCTTTAATTCCTGAATCTAGACTAAAATAAACACTCAAAGCTCCGGTAGCGAGAATCGATATGATCAAAATCACAATCGCCATTTCCAGTAAACTATAAGCTCTTTTAATGATGGTATTCATTATTAATTAGATTCAGTCCTATTGGTACGGTACAAATGAAGAATATCAAAATCCAACAAAAAATCCGATTTATTATCTCGATAAAAAACAATATCATCGAAAGTACCCCTATCGCTAAACGCCACAAATTTATCATCTAAATTAGCAGAACCATTATCAATTTCATCCGCATCAGATGAAGCGGCAATTTGAGAAATAGAATTCATATTAAAAGCACCTTTCTTATTTTTTCCATAGCTCATAATAACAAAAACAGCCGCAGTAGCAACATTAGACGAAGATCCATCAATATGTTTTTTTATAGTAATCGTACCATCATCAGTGGCAAAATCATACCCCGTCTCAGCAAAACTCCTATCAACAATGTAAACAAACTTACTACCAAAACCATCAACCGAATCATCTAAAGATAAGCCAAGCTCCTTAATAGGCACCATTCCATATACCAAGTCAGTAGTAGTAAAATAAGCCCCAGAAGTAGTATCGCAAATACCACCGGTGATACCCTCATTACCATAAGAAGAAGAGCTTAAAAGCGTGTTAATTGCCCCTGGGCAAGGAAGCCTAGAATTTTGAGCCACGTATAATCCCAGTGCATTATATATTCTGTCAATTCGCTTCCTTGTCAAAACCACCTTATCATTTTCAATATCACCCCCCAAAGACAAGGCAAAAGCAACCAACACAAAAGAAATAACCGTTATAAAAACCGCCATTTCTATCATACTAAAAGCTCTTTTAAGAAAGTTTACATTATTCATCACAAAATTAACTTTGACATTTTTAATTACCAAATTTATATTGCGCAGCTTGTTTTTAAATACAAATTTTTTTAATATATTTTTTGTATTTAAATATCCTAAAAAGACTTTCTTTGCTAGGAATGTAGCTCAGATTTTTTTCGTTAAAAAGAAGAAAAACCGAGAAACAGATTAAAACGCTAAGTATAGCGGTAAAAGAAAATACCAAACTCTTCATGGGGATATAGCTCAGTTGGTAGAGCACCTGCTTTGCAAGCAGGGGGTCAGGAGTTCGAGCCTCCTTATCTCCACCAGCCTTCGCTCTTACGAGTTTCGGCTGGCAGGCCAGCCCGCAAGGTTGCACTGTTAGGCGGAGATCTTTAGAGCGTAGGCTGCACGCCGTAGCTTTAGCGAAGAAGGGCTTTTCCCACAAAATCACACCTAATTCTTATCACCCTAAGAAAATGTACTACACTTACATCCCAAAATCCATCTCAAGTCCAACTCAAACTTACATTGGTCACACCTCAAATCTAAAACAAAGATTACTCGACCACAACTCTGCTAAATCTCTCCACACCAGTAAATTCAAACCTTGGAAGCTAGATTTTTACTGCGCTTTTGCCAGCGAAGAAAAAGCCATAGATTTTGAAAAATATCTTAAATCTGGATCAGGAAGATCTTTCTCAAAAAAGCATTTTTAAAGATGTCGCTAAAGACAATAAAATCAACGCTATAATTTTTGAAGAACCTTTTGCAAGGAGACCGCAACGCTCCACCAAATTCTTTTTTAGTGACGTATCAATAAAAGTAAAAAGTCTCAAAAAAATACAAACTAAAAAATTCAAGAACTAACAAAATGCTTTTATAGCCTCAACATCACCAGCTGAAGACGTATCAATTCCTTTGCAAGTTCTACCAACCAATCCAGAGAGAACCTTACCTGCCCCAACCTCAACAATTTTACTAACGCCTTCTTTTTCAAATAGAATCATCGTTTCCCTCCATCTAACTGAAGAAGTAATTTGTTGTAGCAATAAATTTCTAATATTATTTTCATCTTCAACAAAATCAGCTGTAACGTTAGCTACAACTTTTACCTTGGGTTTTTGAATGGCTATACTATCTAGAGCTTCTTTCATTTCAGCTTCAGCATCTTTCATTAACTGACTATGAAAAGCACCACTAACCGGTAAAGCAAGAGCTCTTTTAGCACCATTTTCTTTGGCAATAGCTAACGATCTCTCAATAGCTGTTTTGGAACCAGAAATCACGACTTGTCCTACCGAATTATCATTAGCAACTTGACAAATTTCACCCTGCGCTGCTTCATCAGCAATTTTTCTAGCTACATCAATTTCAACACCAAGAATTGCTGCCATCGCACCAGAAGTTTTTTTACCACAATTAGCCATAGCATTTCCTCTTACTTGCAATAATTTTGCTGTATCTTCCAAAGAAATTGCCCCCGCAGCGCAAAGTGCCGAATATTCACCCAAAGAATGTCCCGCTACGTAATTGCATAAATCTTCAATATTTTTATCAAATTCCTTTTCTAAAACCCTCATAACCGCAATAGAAACTGCCATTAAAGCTGGTTGCGTATTTTGCGTTTGCGTTAAATCTTCAGCTGGACCATGAAACATGATATCCGACAATTTGAGAGATAACACGTCATCTACAGTCTGAAAAACCTCCTTTGCACACAAAAAATTATCGTACAAATCTTTTCCCATTCCAACAAATTGAGACCCCTGTCCAGGAAATACTAAAGCAGTCTTAGTCATAATATATATATTTATTTAATTAACAGTTTTGTCAAAAACTCTTCCAAATTTTCAACGGATTTAATATCAGAATCTAAAATAATATTTTCATCTAAATTCATTTTTATAATGAAGCGATATAATGCCAAATCTAACATTGTTAAATCAAGATTTATTTCATTGAAATACCTTCCCCAGGAAGTATTATTTCTTACCGCCATTATCAATTCTTTAATATAGTCACAGGCTATAACATTGTTTTGAAATTCCATAGTTGTGACATTTTTTCTTCGAAAATTAGTAGCTGAAATACTTAACAACTCTTCACTACATTGCGGACTCATAACTCCAGCGAAAGAGCTATTTAGAATTATCTCGTCAAAATGGCTTAAAGCTGTGGCATTTAACCTTTCATCTTTATCTAAATCAGCATCTTTACCTACTCTAAAAAAAACAGCATTGTTAATTGAATCTCCATTATCTAATTCAAAAAAATAATTTTCTAATTTATCGATTAAAGATTTAAACCACATATTATTATCAAATTTATCATCTAAAAACCCTGCAAACCCTATTTTATCTTGCTCTTCACCGCGCAAAGAGCTTCTTACATAAGCGAATTGCCTTAATCTTTGTTGATTATTTAATGGATTATTAAGAGGATTAAATTTTTCAAAATCTACACTTTCATTAGCCGAGCCAAATAACAAAATTGGCTTAAGGCCACACTTCAAAATACCTTTTAAACAATATTCAAAATGAGTCCTTTTTAAGAAAGGTTGAAAACGCCCTATAAAAATAGCATATCGTATCTTCCTAGATTTAAAATCAGATTTAAAATCAAAAATCATACAAAACCAAAAGCCTATCTAAATTTATTGGTATTTCTTCAATAAATCCCTTACATCAGCGGAAATTTTATCATCATTTAAAGCAAAGGCGATATTGGCGTCTAAATAACCTAAAACATTCCCGCAATCATAACGTTTTTCATCTAATTTTTTATAATAAAAGGGATGTTCTTTACACATATTCTTCATTGCATCTGTTAACTGAATTTCGCCACCACTTCCCACTTCAAACTTTGATAAATATTCAAAAATTTCTGGCTGTAAAATATATCTACCAGTAATCGCCAGATTTGAAGGCGCATCTTTAGGGTCTGGTTTTTCTACCATATCGGTTATTTTTTTACCATCTATGCTTATTATTCCATATTTATTAGCGTCCTCTCTTTCTACTTCATCAACAGCAATCACAGAAGATAATTCTTCATTTTCTTGATAAAGGTTAATCATGCTTTTTAAGAAATTTTCTTTTCTATCTTTACTTTGCATCATCATTTCATCAGCCAAGATAACTACGAAAGATTCATCTTTAGCAATAAAATTTCTAGCACACCAAATCGCATGACCAAGGCCCAAAGGTCTTTGCTGTCTAACAAATGCTAAGTTACCAGCTTCTGGAAGCCAGCCTGTAACACTATTTAGCTCTTTAGATTTCTTTTTTTCATCAAGCTTAGACTCCAACTCATAAGCATGATCGAAATGGTTATTAATGGAATTTTTATTTCTTCCTGTAACAAAAATAAACTTTTCAATACCCGCCTCTTTGGCTTCTTCAAATGCATATTGAATAATAGGCTTATTCGCAATAGGTAGCATTTCTTTTGGCATTGATTTTGTGGCTGGTAGAAATCTTGTTCCAAGGCCACCAACTGGAAAAACTGCAGTTTTAACTTTTCTCATCTCCTGATTCGTTTAATATTTTTAATTTTCTATAAATTGTTGACCTTCCAATATCAAGCTGCTTCGCAACTTCTGATAAATTACCATTATAGATATCGACCAACCTCTTAATTATTTCTTCTTCAATAGAGTCAATAGTTTTACACATTCCTTCATCGTCAAATATGTCTATTAACTCGCTATTAACGTCAGAGTTTTTCTTAATATCAGATTTAGCTCTCGTGATAGAATTGTTCTCTTTATTTAATAGTTGAGGAAAGTGCTCTGATTTTAGAATTTCACCATCACACAAAACTACCGCTCTGAATACGGCGTTCTTTAGCTGCCTAACATTATCTTCCCAATCGTAATTATAAAGAAGGTAAAGTGCATCTTGGCTAATTGATTTGATTTTTTTATTTTCGTTAATACTGAAATCACGGCAGAAATTTTCTGATAATAACCTAATGTCATCTTCACCTCTATCTTTGAGGGACGGCACTCTTATAGGAAAAGAAGAAATTCTATAATGTATATCTTCTCGAAATTTTTTGGCAGCAACCAATCTCTTCAGATCTCTTGTCGAAGAAGATATAACTCTCACATTAGCTTTAACCGGATATCGACTATAAGAAGGGGTAAATTCACCTTCTTGCATAAATCTAAGCAACTTAATTTGAATATCCGATCGCAAAGTATCTATCTTCTCAAAATATATTGTGCCATTATTTGCTTCTCGTAATTTACCAATATTTTTAATAGTGCCATCAGAAGAAGGTTTTTCAGAACCAAATAATTCCTCTTCCGCACTTCCTGACTTTAATAAGTCACATTCAACCTTTACAAAAGCTTTACCAGATCTAGCACTGGAACCATGTATTGCTCTAGCCAGCAATTCTTTACCAGATCCTGAAGGACCTTCAATAAGAATTGGAATAGTAGAATTAGTAGCTTTTTTGGCCAAATTAATAGACCTTACCATAGACTCACTATTGCCAACAATATCAGAAAAAGCTACTTGATCTTTTCCCTTTCTAGCTAAATGCGACACCTGATATTTTAAGTTTTTCTTCTCAATCGCATTATTAATAGAAGCTGACACGCGAGTAAAAATATCTCTTTCACCTTTTACAATATAGTCAACCGCACAATAGTTAATTGCCTTAACAGCCAGGGTAACGTCTGTATTAGCTGTTAAAACAATAACTTGAATATCACCCTTAATTGGACCGATCTGCTTTAACACACTTAGGCCATCCAGATCAGGCATTGATAAATCCAACAACATCACATCAATATCATGATAAGAAAAACCACCAACAACCTTCTTATTCATAAAGAAGTCAATAACTTCCATACCGCTATTCATGATTAGGAAATTATGACCCAAATCCCCTATAAATTTACCAAGAACCTTGCACTGCGTAGGTTCATCGTCAACAATTAGAATATTTCGTTTAGCCATGTTAAAAATTAATTTTCATTTTTCCTTTTTTCCTGCAACAAATTTATAATCTTCGCTGCGGTTTCTTCAACGGATTTTTTTGTGACATCTATAACGGGACAATTTAGTTTAGCAAATAACTTTCGCGATTCAGATATTTCTTCCTTGATTGCATCAATATCAATATAAGCAGATGAAACATCTTGAGCTCCCATCGAACCAACTCTGTTTTGTCTGATTTGCGATAATTTTTCCGGATTAATAGTCAAACCAACAATTAGAGGCCTTTTAAGATCATGAACGTTTTTAGGCATTGTATCTAAAGACACGAACGGAATATTTGACACTTTATAACCCCTACAAGACAAATAAACAGATGTAGGAGATTTGGAAGTTCTGGAAACGCCAATAATAACTATATCCGCATCATATAAATCCCAGGTTGATTGGCCATCATCATGAGTAATGGTATAACTAATTGCATCAACCCTAGAAAAATACTCACTATCAAGTAAATGTTGTCTACCAATAGTATTGCTAATATTCATATCAAGATATTTAGAGAACTCACCTATAATATGAGATAATACTGGAATACAAGGAACGTTAACTTCGCTGCACTTTTTCTTTAAATCTAAAATCAAGTCATCATGTAAAATAGTATATAAAACTATCCCTGGATCTTTGGATATCGATTCTACCACCCTATCAATTTGTGATTTAGTCCTAATTAAAGGCCAAATAAAATCGTTAGACTCAACTCCTTCAAATTGAGACAGAACAGCCCTAGAAACAGAACTAAGAGTTTCACCGGTAGAGTCAGAAACTAAATGTATATTTATTATTTTTTTACTCATTACACAAAATTAAAAACTTTTTCTCACAGGTGGCAATACTAAATCAGAATTAACTATTACCGTTATTTTAGCTCCTTGCGGAATCCTAATAACAGGATTAGTATTAATTCTATTTGTAATCATTTCTCCAACAGTATCAACAATGCTTGAAGTTACATCGGAAACAACCTGATTAGTGGCATTGCCAGTAGTAGTGGTCGTGCCATTAGAAGGGTCCGTGGTTGTTGTAACAGCTCCATTATTCAACACAGTCTCAGCTATTGCCGCTCCGCCAATCGCCAATATACTTGTCATCAAAGAACTAGCTATAATTGATCCATACTTATTATCAACATCACCCGCTATACCTGACCTACCAAATTGATCAGAAGCATTAAAATTAACCGCAACATCAACCCCATCAGGCCTAATTAAGCGTGTCCACGCAATTTCAACCCTACCCTGACCTTGATTTATTTGACTTGAATAAGAACCAAATAATCTAGTGCCCCTAGGTATCAAAACTTCATTACCAGCCTCAGCATAAACATCTCTACTCACGATACCCCTAACAAAACCAGGAACTTCCGTATTGATAGAAGTTTCAATCACCGCCGTCAACAACTTACCTTGAGCAATAGTATGAGACAAGTCAGCAATGTGAGTTGGAACGACAGATGTAGGAGAGACATCTAACGCTTTAATCGGATCTTGGTTTAAGTTCACAATATTATTTTCATAACCAACCCCTCTTGAAGGACCCCCTTCAGAAGGGGCGCTAAACACTATAATATCAGAATATCTAGGATTTAAACTATTATTTGCCATACCCACTTGCGCGCCTAATCCAGGAGACGCTGGTAAGGCCTGTTGCCCTGGAGGAACAACAAGATCAGGTAACCCTGAAACTGGCTGAGCATTGACGCCTAATTGTTGTTGTGATTTTTCATTTTGCTTTATCTCAACTATTTCATCATCAGCAAATATCTGCTCTGGCAACACAAGATCCTCAGGCAAAGAGGGTAAATCTGGTATTGCAGGAGACTTTGGTTTTTGCACAACCTCGATTTCTTCTTTGATGTTGCTACTATCCTTATTCATTTCACCAGCTTCTTTCTCAAATTCAACCTTATCTAATTCAAAGGGAGACTTATCTTCTGTAGCAACAGGAGATGGGGCGGTGACAATTTCTTGCAATACCACTTCTTCTTTACCATCACCTTTAAAAAAGAATAAATACAAAACTACCGTTATCAACAACGAAGAGGCAGCAATCACAACAACTTTATTATTCTTAGCCGACGCTATTTTAGGACCAGAGTCATCAATATCTATCTCATCATCTTCATCATCTTCAACGTCTTCAAACTCCTCAAATTCCTCTTCTTTTTTCTTATTGTTACCGTGTTTTTTATCCTGACTGGACTTCATTTAAAAAAGAATTAATTAATAGGATGCAACTCCAATTACTGCACAATTTTTAGCGGCGAATCTTTGATTTGCAACTTAAAAAATTCTCGATCACTTCAAAAACCCTTTCCTTTCCAGCATTATTAATGATCGAATGATTATCAAATCGTAACATCTCTAATTTTTTATCTTTTGAGCTAATCTTATTATAAATAATTTCACCACTAATAGGAGAAACGATATTATCATTATCACCTTGAATAATTAATGTTGGAACGTTGATATTTTTTAAATTACGGTCACAAATACCCATTAATTTTCCTAACTCATCAACACCTTTTAGGTAATTCCTAGTGTAATTGGTTTCGGGGTTCTCAGAATGATCATCGATATATTCCAGCCTAGCTGAATTAATATTAAATTTCTTTAATAAGTCATTCCACAAATTAATTCCTGGCACCAACTTGGTTCTAATATCTTTTAATTTCAAGGCGCTATTGATAGAAATAACCTGCACCAACTTACTATCTACCTTTACCTTTGAAGATTTTAATAGAGCCAATAAACCCCCTGTTGAAAAACCTATTATAGTAATAGAATCGCATATATTAGCCAAAGCTCCGTACCCCCTTTGCAAACTATTATACCAACTTTCCCATTTAGAATCTTTTATATTTTTAGGAGAAGTGCCATGACCATCTAATCTAATGGCATAAACAACAAAACCTAACGTAACTAAAAATTTTGCCATTTCCATAAATTGTATTGGAGATGATTTGTAGCCATGACATAACACAATGCCTTTTTTGCTTTTACTATCTCCCATAAAAAATGGTTTACCAATCTGAAAATCCTTAGAAAAATCCCTATCATAATATTTTGTATAATCACTTTTATATTTATTTAGATCTAACTCATAAATATAATTGAAAACTTTTTTTCTTAAAAACTCATCACTTAATGAAACATTTCTCTTAATAATGTCGCTAACCACTCTTAATATTGATAACTCATTAGCAATAACCGAAAGAGAGTTTTCAATCCTAACCATATGAAATTCACTGTCAGTATTAATAAGATTCTTTTTAATCTTTATATCACTACCACTAACTTCCAAAACATTTTGACTCTTAGCCAAATCCATCACGCTTTTGAAAAATTTATTTTGCTCATCACCAAATAGATCGACCAAATTCTCAACATTCAAAGAACTATTTAAATTATATTTTCCAATGGAGTGAATCATTGAAACAGAAAGATATATAATTCTCTTTAAACGATCTATCTTTATCTTTTTATTACCTATTAATGCTATTGATAAAGCGAAAATATGATCAAAGTTTATCTCTAAATTATTATAAACATCATGCATAAAGTGGTAAGTCAAAGCATTTCTATAATATTTGACTACCAAATCAGCTTTTGTATATCTCTTAATGATTGGAATCTGACTAATGGCTGTATAGGCAACACCAACATAGTCAGCAACATCAATTGGTGGATTAAAACGAATAGATATTTCAGCATTCAACATCAAATTTCCTTCGATTTCTAACTCCTCGGCAAATTGCTTAGGTATTCTCTTAAATACCCTATGCGCTAAATCATGAATTCTATTTTTTCCTGGTCTAAGCGGATAATAGCTAATCGTCACCGGAACAATCTTGGTATTTAATTTTTGCAATTCATCATTATATTCCAAACCATATTCTTTTCTAAAATAATTCAAGGAATTCTCATCTTGCTTATGTTTAGCTCTAATAATTTGATCGCGATATATCTGAGATTTTATTGCCAACACAGCTGCTCCGGTTCGAACTGGCCCCTCCCTTTCTGGAGTCTTGTTAATAAAAAACCTTTTTCTACTAATCTCTTTGCTTTTAATCATCGCTCCTTCGGGATAAATCACCCAATCATCTACACCATTTACTAAGTCGTTTAAAATAATCCTATCACGATTTTTATCATCCGTAGAAACCGCACCTAAGGAAGTTAATATATTCTTTAATTTACCAACAAATAACCCAGAAAAAGCCAATGATCTCAACCTCCTCTTAGAAT
>JADHOZ010000075.1 GCA_016778745.1 Rickettsiales bacterium | reverse complement strand
AGAACATAAACTGGGCTTTCCAGAACTTTATGATGCCATCGCTCCAGAAATTGAAACATATGAAGAAAATTTCGGCAAAAATAGTGTCGAAGACGAAAAATCAGATCTTCAAATTGCCATAACTGGTCGCCCAAACGCCGGTAAATCTACATTACTTAACCAAATACTCGAACAAGACCGCCTAATCACCGGACCTCAAGCCGGAATAACCAGGGATGCAATTGCCATTGATCATGAATTCCAAGGCAAAAAAATACGTTTCATCGACACAGCCGGAATTAGAAAAAAATCAAATATTAAAGAAGGTGTTGAAAAGCAAACAATCTTTGACAGTTTTCGCGCCATTAGATTCGCTCAAGTAGTTATTTTACTAATTGATGCCAATACAATAGAAAATGATCAAATAGACCATCAAGACCTCGCCCTCGCTTCTGAGATCCTCAAAGAAGGACGCGGCCTCGTTTTTGCATTAAATAAAATTGATAACATTAAAGGCGATAAAGAAAAATTCATGAAAAAAATTCGCCTCCAAATCCAAAATATTTTCAGCGAAATAAATGGAACCGCTATTATCGGAATCTCATCCCAAAATGGCTATAATGTTAAAAAATGCCTAGAATTTGCTCTCAAAACTTATGAACAATGGACCAGCTATATCCCAACTACAAGATTAATTGAATGGCTAAAAATGGCTGAAATAAACCACCCACCAAGACTACATAAAGGAAGAGAAATAAAACTAAAATACGCTACCCAAATAAAAAAACGTCCTCCAACAATAGCAATTTTTGTAAACCACATTAAGCCACTAGAGGGAAGCTACAAACGCTATTTAAGTAATAGTTTTCGTGATTTCTTCAAGCTAGACTTAACCCCCATTCGAATAGTCTTCAAAAAAAGTGACAACCCTTATGAAGGTCGCAAAGACAAAACCTTCTCCAAAAGACAAAGCGGACAAAAACGAAAACATAAATAATGACTAAACAAACATTAATTAAAATAGATCCAAAAAAAACCTTCAAAATTAATTGTGATTTTGATGTTTACGGCTTCAAAGAAAAAAGCGAATATGTTCCTGAAATTGACATAAATTATATATTCGATGAAGAAATAACAAAATCTATCCTTGCCGGCTTCTCATTTAATGCCAGAGTTTTAGTTCAAGGAATGCACGGAACCGGAAAATCAACTCACATAGAACAAATTGCTGCGCGTCTAAACTGGCCATGCATGCGAATCAATTTTGACTCTCAAATAACTAGAATGGACTTGGTCGGAAAAGATATAATCAAATTAGTTGATGGCAAACAAATCACGGAATTTAAAGAAGGAATTCTCCCTTTTGCCCTAAAAAATAATATCGCTTTAATACTAGATGAATATGACGCAATCAGAACTGATGTATCGTTTGTAATGCAAAGACTTTTAGAAGAAGAAGGAAAATTTTCTTTATTTGAAGAAAACGAAATCATCTCTCCAACCCAATATTTTAGAATTTTTGCCACCTCAAATACAATCGGCTCTGGAGATGACCTAGGTATTTACCATGGCACCAACCTAATAAACCAAGCCCAAATGGACCGCTGGAATATAGTTGGCGCGCTTAATTATTTAGACGAAAAACAAGAGCTAGAGATTCTAACAAAGAAAATAGATTATTTAAAAAATAATAAAAACATTGCAAAATCAATGATAAAACTTGCCAATTTAACACGTGAAAGTTTTAAAAATGGCGATATTTCAAATATCATCTCACTGAGAACATTAATATCATGGGGGAAAAATATCGAAATATTTGGCCAAATTAAAACGGCTTTCATCTTGAGTTTCCTAAATAAAATAATTGAAGACGAAAAACCAATCATCAACGAATTTTACCAAAGAGTATTTGGTGAAGACATACTCTAGATGATACACCGCCTCTGCTGGTTGCACTTGAAAAACTCGACCAAATATTCACAACTATCGAGACATAGACATACCAGATGATCGTGCTTGAGAAGGACCATTCTCTAAAATATCCCTTATACCCCGACTAATCTCAACTTCTTTAGCTTCCACACCATACTCCTTGCATTTTTCCTCGAATTTTCTTTTTTCTTCTTCTTTTTCTATCAGAATCGCCCTTTCTAACATTTCCATATCTTTTTGTTGTTGCTTAATCTGCTCTTCTAAAACTTCTTGCTCCTTAATTTGCTGCGCTACACGAAGCGCATTCTCTCGCGCCCTATCAATTAGCTGACGAAACATCTGAATTTCCTCTTTACTATCCGGCCTTGTTTCAATGATCTTATCAAGACGCCTATTCATATTAATTTCATCAAGCAAATAGCACCCTATTCTTGGATCAACATTGGAGATATCAATATGAGAAATATCGCCAGATTCTAACAAATCATGAATCAAAGAAGCATTAGAAACAGATTCTGCATCCGTCTCCCCATCATCACTTATTCCTAAGGTAATTTGATTAACATCAGAAGAATCTGATTCATCGCTACCAGAACCAGCAATATCAACATTACCACTATTTTCCATAACATAAGGCGCCTTTAAAGCTTTTACTAACTCATCTTTACCAAGAGATAATATATCTCTACCTTCAAACCCTTGATGATTGGAAATCATAATCACATGATGTTGATTTCCTTTCCCGCTATCTGATATTTTTGGATCCAAATCAAATAGTTCAAAAAAACTCACCAAATCATTTTTAAACTTTTCAAATTTTTTAGAGTCATTAAACACCGCTTCACGCCCCTCACCAAAACTACCATTATGCGACTCAAACGAGTCTTTCAATCTTTGTTGATCTTGAAAAACTTTGTCAAAATCAAGATCCTTATGATGATCAAAATCTACCCTTTTTCGTGATTTGGGAATATAACGACCTAACTCAGATTCTATTGCCGATACATCAATATATAAAATCTCATTTCTAACTCCATCTTCTTTATTGCCACCAAAAGCGTTAGTTATAAATTTCATAATTTTCTCATTTTTTTACCCAAAGGATGCGCTCCAAAAACCAAATCTTTCAATTTTAAATCCTCAACATATGTGTAAATTTCCGTAGTAGAAATATCACTATGCCCAAGTAGTTCCTGTAAAATTCTCAAATCAACACCATTATTTAACAAATGCGTTGCAAATGAATGACGGATCACGTGCGGATATACTTTTTCAGGATCAATATTAACTTTAATAGCCAGTTCTTTTAACATCTGATTAAATCTTTGTCTAGTCAAATGTTTATTGGCACTTAAAATAACCTGCTTTTTTCGATTACCGACATTAACCCTAATATCCTTATCTTTTTTTGCTCTGATGACACCCGGAAATAACCATCCCGAATCCCCAAGACCCAAATTGTAACGCAGCTCTAAATATTTACCCAAAGCCTTAATAGCCGAGTCATTAAGAGGTGCAATCCTCTCTTTACCACCCTTACCTTTCACAATTAAATAATTACGAATATTTTTTTTTCCCGCCTTCTCAACCTCTCCAATATCAGATATTTTCAACGACACCAACTCACTAACCCTAAGCCCAGAAGCATATAAAATCTCCAACATACAGGTCAACTTAACCCCAAATTCCGACAAATCCTTCCTTACATAATTCAGCATCTTAATAATTTCCTTAGAACTCAAAGATTTCGGCAATTTTTTCCCCAACTTAGGCAATTCTAAATCCAAAGCAGGATTCTTGCTAACCAATCCCTCACTCTCCAAAAACAAATAAAACCTTTTCAAAGCTGAAACCTTCCTAGCCACCGAAGCCGCGGTCAGATCCTGATTGTGTAAATAAGTTAAATATTGAAACAAGTCCCCCTTAGAAACATCCAAAACCCCAATCTTCGCAATCCCCAAAAATCCCTCAAACCCTTTCAAATCTCTGCCATACGACAAGATCGTATTATAACTCAAACCATCCTCAACCCTAATCTTATTTAAAAAACTCTCAATTTCCTTCATAAAAAAAACAAAAATTTAGCCCTTTGGGGGTCGGATCTCAAAAAACTAATTTTATCAAAAGTCCATAAAATGCACGTCTTCCTCTTCGGGCAAACAAATATTTATATGATCTTTTAATTCTAAATCCATTTCTACTACTCTTTGTTTTATCTTTGGATCGCCAATCAACAAAGATAATATGATAGAAAACATCACAAAAATACTTGCCCAAAAGGCAATTAGCTTTACTATTTTACTGACAATATGTTCTTTTGGATGATATAGCATAAATGATTAAAAAATTATTAATTACAATTCTTGCAGCTCAAATTTATCTTGCAAGTTCAGCACTCGCTCAAATCTCTTTAATCCGAGATGCACAAACTGAGAAATTCTTACGCGACCTTTCTAATCCTATCTTTAAAGCCGCTAATCTTAATCCAAATGATATAAATATTTATATTGTCAATGACAACGCAATTAACGCCTTCGTTAGCGGCGGACAAAATATGTTTATCAATATTGGTCTTATTACAAAATTTGATACCCCAGACACATTAATTGGCGTTGTCGCTCACGAAACTGGACATATCAAAGCTGGTCACTTAGCAAGATCTTATGAAGCCTATGAAAAAGCTCAAACCACCATGATTCTAAGCTATCTACTCGGAATAGGTGCCGTAATTGCAGGGGCGCCAGATGCCGGAATGGCCGCAATTACTGGCGGCCAAGATGCCGCTGTGAGATTATATTTAAAATTCAATCGCTCCCAAGAAGAAGCTGCAGACTATCATGCAATTGAATATCTTGACAAAATAAAATATCCAAGCAGTGGTCTTGTTAAATTGTTACAATATTTTAACCGTCAGAGCATCGGCTATGAAGGACAAATTAATGAATATCTCCTTACTCACCCCGTTAGCAAAAAAAGAGTTGATCTCATTTTAGATCGTACAAAAAACAATAATTTTTCTAACAAAATAATAAATTCGAAACTCCAAAGACAAATGGACGTCGTCATCAAAAAACTAGAAGGCTTCACCACAAAACCACAAGGAATACTCAAAAAATATCAACACAAAAACCAATATCTTGACAATTACATCAAAGCGATAGCCTATTTCAGAGATAACCAACTAAGCAAATCCTTAAATCTACTAGATCCCCTAATAAATAGCACCAAAAACCAAGAAGAAAAGGGCTTCCTCTATGAACTAAAAGGACAAATTTTATTCGAAAATGGCCAAATTAACGATTCCATTATCGCCTACAACGCGGCAATCAAAAACCTTAATGATGAATATAGCGCCCAAGCCAAAATATCATTTGCAACAGCAATATTAAACCTACACAGCACAGACAAAGAGCTGCTAGGATTAGCCACCAAGAATCTAGAAGAAGCAAAAATTTTCGAAAAAAACACTCCATTCCTCTTCAAGCAACTAAGTCAAGCTTACAATAAATTAAACCATGAAGGAAAATCTTATCTAGCCCTAGCCGAGTATAATTTACTAATAAGAGAAAAAGAAAAGGCGACCAAATACGCCAAAAAAGCCAAGGATAAACTCAGTAAAAACGACAAAATAAATCTTTTAAGAGCAGAAGATATAATAGAACTGAGCAAAAAGAAAAAGTAAAACAGGGCCCAGTTCCTGGACCCTGTTTGGATTTACCCCAACAACCCTTGAATCCTTCTAGAAAAATCAGTCGCATCTTTGATTGGCTCATCTTCAATCACACAAGCCAAGTCAAATAATGTAGAGATTCTATCTTTCACATTGGCAACCTTCTTTTCATCCAAATAATCTTCGTTTAGCGACTTAATAATGCTATTATCCGCATTAATTTCTAGAATCTTCGAACTAGCGGATTGAATTTGCTTTTGCTCAAGCAAATATCTCTCTAGCCTAATATCCATAGAACCCGCTCCTACCGCCAAACAAACCGGAGAATTAGTTAACTTTTTAGAGATCTTAACGTCACTAACCTTGTCACCCAAAGTCTCTTTGAAGAATTTAATTAAACCCTCAAACTCACTATTGGTGACATCTTTTTCTTCCATTTTATCTTCACCCTTATCTACTTTTTACTCTATTTCTTTTTGTTTTTGATCCGCAGTTTTATCAATATCACTCAAATCAACATCACCACGATTAATTGACACAAACT
>JADHOZ010000074.1 GCA_016778745.1 Rickettsiales bacterium | reverse complement strand
TGGAGCGCCGCTACCATTCATTTCATATGGCGGAACAATAATGGCTACAATGATGATTGGATTTGGCTTAGTATTAAATATTGATCTAAACAAAAGCACTGAGATCAAAAATTAAAACAAAAAAAGGGCCGTAGTAAAAAAACTACGACCCAAAAGAATAAGTATAGAACTTAGTTAGTGACTACTTATTGTCTTCCTTTTTATCTTCATCTTTCACTTCCTCATATTCAGCATCGACTACTTTTTCATCTTTTTTATCAGAAGAATCTTCCTGCCCAGCTGCAGCTGCCATTGGATCGGCACTGCTTTCTTGAGCGGCTTTATAAACGGCCTCACCAAGCTTCATTGAAGTTTGGGTTAAGGTTTCAGTTGCTGATTTAATTTCGTCAGCTTTAGCATCCTCTTTCGCTAATAGATCTTTCAAAGATTTAATTCCATCTTCAATAGATTTTTTGGTGTCCGCGTCAATCTTATCACCATGTTCGCCTAAAGACTTTTCGGTTTGATAAACGAGACTATCAGCTTGATTTCTTGCTTCTACTAACTCTTTCTTAGCTTTATCAGCCTCAGCATTGGCTTCTGCATCTTTAACCATTTTTTCAATTTCATCCTCAGATAAACCACCAGAAGATTGAATTGTGATTTTTTGCTCTTTATTAGTCGCTTTATCTTTTGCTGATACATTCACAACACCGTTGGCGTCAATATCAAAAATAACTTCAATTTGCGGCATTCCACGAGGGGCTGGCGCAATTCCTTCGAGATTAAATTCGCCAAGAAGTTTATTACCCGAAGCAATTTCACGCTCTCCCTGAAACACCTTAATTGTGACTGCCGTTTGGTTATCAGCCGCAGTTGAGAAAACCTGACTCTTGTTAGTTGGAATAGTAGTATTTCTCTCAATTAATTTCGTCATTACCCCGCCAGCAGTCTCAATACCAAGTGATAATGGCGTAACATCTAAAAGCAATACGTCCTTAACGTCGCCTTGTAAAACACCCGCTTGGATAGCAGCACCAATTGCCACGACTTCGTCAGGGTTAACACTCTTATTTGGTTCTTTACCAAAGAATTTTTTAACCGCTTCAATAACTTTTGGCATTCTAGTCATACCACCCACCAAAATAACTTCATCAATTTCAGAAGCTTTCAAGCCAGCATCTTGTAGTGCATTTTGACAAGGTTTAACTGTTCTTTGAACCAAATCATCAACCAGCTGCTCTAATTTAGATCGAGTTAATTTAATATTTAGGTGCTTAGGACCACTCGCATCAGCAGTAATGTAAGGCAAGTTAATATCTGTTTCTTGCGTTGAGGAAAGCTCAATTTTTGCTTTTTCAGCAGCCTCTTTTAAGCGTTGCAACGCCATTGGATCTTTCGATAAATCAACGCCTTGATCTTTCTTAAATTCCGAAGTTAAGTGCTCTAAAATTCGCATATCGAAATCTTCTCCACCCAAGAAAGTGTCACCATTAGTTGCTTTTACTTCAAAAACACCGTCACCAATTTCAAGAATCGAAACGTCAAAAGTACCGCCACCTAAATCATAGACAGCAATGGTTTGACCGTCTTTTTTCTCTAAACCATAAGCCAAAGCAGCAGCGGTTGGTTCATTAATGATTCTTAACACTTCTAGGCCAGCAATTTTACCAGCGTCTTTAGTGGCTTGTCTTTGCGAATCATTGAAATAAGCAGGAACCGTGATAACAGCTTTTTCAACCTTCTCACCAAGGTAGCTTTCTGCTGTTTCTTTCATCTTACCCAAAGTCAGAGCCGAAACTTGACTTGGAGAATATTTTTCACCTTTAACCTCAACCCAAGCATCCCCATTAGAAGATGAAACAATATCGTAAGGTACCAGATCTTTATCTTTCTTAGTGGCTTCATCATCGAATCTACGACCAATGAGCCTTTTAATGCCAAAAATAGTATTTTTCGGATTTGTGACAGCTTGTCTTTTTGCTGGCGCGCCAACTACTTTTTCGCCATTTTCCAAAAAACCTACAATAGATGGGGTAGTTCTTGCACCTTCAGCATTTTCAATAACTTTAGCATTTTTACCTTCCATCACGGAAACGCATGAATTTGTGGTTCCCAAATCAATTCCAATTACTTTAGACATTGTTTTAAAAATTAAGTTAAAAAATTTAGATATTTCAACATTTAGGAATCCATTTTCCAATTACAAGGGGCAAAATAAAAATTTATGAATTTTATTAAAAACGAAATTTGAACACTATGTTCAAATTTTAAAAAAACCAATTTTAAGGCATGAGCATTGAGACAGAACTTGTAACTCCATCTTCATATTTATGCTTCATGCCAAATTTAGGAAATCAAAGAAGAATGTTCTTTCACATCATGGACTCTCAAATAGTCAACACCACGATTTATAAGATATTGAGAAATAATTAGTGTTTTCTGGGATTCATCCAAATCATCGCCATAATGACTAAAATCAATCGCTTTTAAGAAGCTCTTTTTCGAATGCCCAACATAAACAGGCAGTCCCATTATTTTGTAATTATTAATGTATTTCAGAACTCTAATTGATTGATTCGCATCTTTACCAAAGCCAATCCCAACATCAAAAACTAATTGCGACTTACTAACGCCTTTTTTGGTTAAATATCTCAATTTAGCATGCGCCCAATCTATTATTTTATGCGTTAAGTTTAAATGTTCATTAATAACAGTATCGGGCAAGGGATCTACTTTTTCATTATGCATCAACACTGTTTCAATATTTTTAGCAGCAATAAAATCAACAACCCTAGGATCGCTTAACCCTGTTACATCATTAATAATATCAACTCCCACATCGTAAGCTCTCTTAATATTGTCAAAATGATAGGAATCAATGCTGGTTTTTACCTTCTTCTCAGAATTTTTAACCACCTTAATAATGTCTGGTAAAATATCTTTTAACCTATTCCATTCTTCTTCGCCTGAAATTCTCTGAGATCCGGGCCTCGTTGACTCAGCACCAATATCAATTACATCAGCACCATCTGCAATCATCCGCTTAGTATGTGTCAGAGCGGCATCCAAACTATCAAATTTACCGCCATCAGAAAAAGAATCCGGAGTAATATTTAATATTCCAACAATATTGGCTACCATTTCCTTTCAAATTTCTTACGCAAAATGATCGCTAATAAATTAAATAATACTAAAATACCCAAAAGCACCAAAATGGCCGCCGAAGTTTTCTCAATAAAGCCATTTTCTACCGAATCAGACCACAAATAAATTTGCACCGGCAATACCGTGGTTGGATCAGAAAAACTCCCCGGAATATCAGCAATAAAAGCCACCATCCCAACCATCAAAAGTGGCGCTGTTTCACCAAGAGCTCTAGAAATAGATAAAATAGTCCCCGTCATAATCCCCGGAATTGAAAGAGGCAGTAGATGATGGAGCGCCACTTGCATTTTCGAAGCACCAAGAGCCGCCGCACCATCGCGGATAGTATTTGGAATTGATCTAATGGTATTTCTCGTTGCAATAATAATCACCGGCAACACCAACATGAACAAAGTCATGCCTCCAACAATGCTTGAAGATCTTGGCAAATGCATCATTTGTAAATACAATGTCAAGCCCAAAAGTCCATAAATAATAGATGGAATTGCTGCCAAATTATTGATACTAATCTCAATAATATCGGTCATTTTATTTTTCCGGGCAAACTCTTCTAAATAAAAAGCACACATCACCCCAATTGGAAAAGCAAAAAGCAAAAACACAAACATGACTAATAAAGATCCTTTCAAACCGGCGCCAATACCAGCAATCTCTGGCTCTCGTGAATCAGCGAAAGTAAAGAACTCCCAATTAAAAACACTTCTTATTTGCCCACGCTTAATTAGATCGTCAACCCAAACCTTTTGTTTTTCATTCAAATTAACATCATTACCATGCTTAACATACATATCCACAATCGACGCCGCACTAAACCACAAGACTACTCGAGATTCAGATAGATCGGGGCGGCTATCCTTCAAGTAATTTTTTAACTCCAAATTAGCAATCTTACTTAAAATCTGATAAAGCGAATTAATCTCTGCCAACGATTGCGGTGCAAATCTCTCTTTTAAGGCCTTTTTTAGGACCATTCTGTGATCAACTTCACCAACCGGCAATTCAACTTCCAAAGACATTTGCGTTCTCAAAAAAGCGCCACTACTTCTTGAAATAATCATCGAAAATAAAATAACCAAGAATGCCAGTGCAAACGCAATTGCCAAAATCCCCAGAGCCTTAAATCTCTTTTCCTGACCTTGTCTTTTCTTTAGATTTGAAATCTGTTTAAGTGCCATTAACTATATTTTTTCTTGTAATTCTTCATTACCATCAAGGCAACAATGTTAAAAATAAAAGTGAAAACAAATAATGTTAAGGCCAAAGCAAACGCCGCCAACGTTTTAGGGCTATCAAATTCAGTATCCCCTGTCAATAACGTAACAATTTGTGCTGTTGCCGTGGTAACGGCGTCGAGCGGATTAAATGTCAATTTTGCTACTAACCCAGCAGCCATAACCACAATCATTGTCTCCCCAATTGCCCTAGAAACCGCTAAAATAATCGCCCCAATAATAGATGGCATTGCCGAAGGCAAAACAACCCTCTTAATCGTTTCCGATTGAGTACTTCCCATTGCCAACGCTCCATCTTTCAAGGCTTGTGGCACAGAATTCAGCGCATCATCGGTCAAAGATAACACAAAAGGAATAATCATTACACCCATCACAAAACCAGCAGAGAGAGCGCTTTCCGACGCTAAGTTAATGCCCATTGCAGCAAATAAACTCTTAAAAAATGGCGCAATCGTAATCACCGCAAAATAACCATACACCACGGTTGGTACCCCAGCTAAAATCTCAATGACTGGCTTTAGATAATCTCTAGTTTTAGATTTTGCATACAAACATAAATAAATCGCTCCCATAATCCCAATTGGCACAGAAACAAACATCGCAATAAGCATGATCAACAATGTCCCAAGAAAAACTGGAACGACCCCAAAGGCACTTTGGCCAACTTCTTGATCGGCGGTTATTGCCGTCTGCGGATTCCAACTAAGACCAAATAAAAAATCAAAAAAGTTCACAAATTTAAAAAATCTCAAAGACTCAAATAAAATAGAAACCGTAATGATAATCGTAATTAAAATGCCAATTCCGGCGGTAATACTTAAAACACCAACACCAAAACCCTCAATATGCTTTTTTGAGTTAAAATCTTTGGCAAAAAACGCATCAATAAGCAAAAAACAACCACCAATAACCAATAACGATGCCACAATCTTTGCTACCATCCCAGGAATCAGAATCAACACTAAAAAAAGCGCCACAAAAGACCACAAGGCAAAACAGTAAGAATAATGAATTGGCAAGGAAACCGAGCTACCTTTTTTGCCAGCACTCGCTCTTAATTTCTGATATTTTACCTTTAAAAAAAATGCTAAGGATAAAATTATTACTGTTAAAAAAAGAAAAATAATCATTAAATATACCGACACTATTTATTTACGCCGGGCTTTATACTCCCTTAAGTTTTCGAAATCAAGCATGAAAAAACTAAAAACCAATAACATCCGACTATTTGTTAAAGAGCAAACACTATCTCCCAATCTTCAAATAGACATTAAAAGTAACGACTTCCACTACTTGACAAAAGTAATGAGAGCGGGGCAGGGCAACCAAATTTATGTTTTCAATGGTTTTGACGGTGAGTTTTTAGCCGAAATTACCCAAATAAATAAAAAATCTTTAACCATAAAATTAATACACCAAACCTCTCCACAACAAGACGCACGCAACATCACCCTAGCGTTTGCCCTCATCAAAAATATCAAAATTGACACCATCGCCACCAAAGCAACTGAGATGGGCGCCAAAAACTTTCAGCCCCTCCTTACTCAGCACACTATCCCAACCAAACTCAATGAAGAACGCTTTCAAGCCAACATCAAAGAAGCGTGCGAACAGTGCCAACGAACTGATATTGCCTCCCTTTCACCAACAAAAACACTGGATAAATTTCTCAAAGAAGAAGACAGTAATAAAATCTATATATTGTGTGACGAAACCTTATTTGATAAAGAAGATGGTAGGGCGCTAAGCGTATTGTCAAAACTGAATGTTAATAATAAAGAAATAATCATCTTAATCGGACCAGAAGGC
>JADHOZ010000006.1 GCA_016778745.1 Rickettsiales bacterium | reverse complement strand
AAATAATGGCGGCAATGCAACATCTTCAAGAGGTGGTCATGGTGGTAACGGTTTAACATATGATATAAGCGGTTCAAATGTCACTTATGGTGGTGGTGGTGGCGGCGGTGCGTCAACAGGTGGTAATGGTGGGTCGGGTGGCGGCGGTAAAGGAGCAAGTGGCTCTACTTCTGCTACAGCTGGCACACATAATCTTGGAGGTGGTGGCGGAGGTGGTTCAGGTTCTTCAAATAATGGAGCAAGAGGAGGTAGCGGAATTGTCATCATATCTTATCCAAACTAGCAGCTTCATCTGCGACAATACCATTAAAGGCATAATTTTATTTACCTATATTTTTCCTAAGGTCGGACTTGAAGCGCTACCGTATTTTTTAACTGGCATTCTACCAGCCAAATAGGCTTTTCTGCCCGATTCAACTGCTAGTTTCATCGCTTCAGCCATAAGAATTGGATTTTTAGCTTTGGCAATTGCTGTATTCATCAAAACACCATCGCAACCTAACTCCATTGCCAAAGATGCATCAGATGCTGTCCCTACCCCAGCATCAACTAAAACTGGAACTTTTGACTGCTCAACAATTAACTCAATATTCAACCTATTTTGAATACCAAGCCCAGAGCCAATTGGCGCACCAAGAGGCATAATAGCACAACAACCAATATCTTCTAATTCCTTTGCAACTATTGGGTCGTCATTAGTATAAACCATCACCTTAAAACCGTCTTTAATCAATAATTCTGCCGCTTTAATAGTTTCAATCACTTTCGGATATAGTACTTCATCATTTGATAGCACTTCCAACTTCACTAAATCCCATCCACCTGCTGCTCTGGCTAATCTTAATGTTCGAATCGCATCTTCAGCGCTAAAACATCCTGCAGTATTTGGTAAATACGTAATTTCTTTTGGATCTAAAAAATCCTGCAACATTGGCTCACCCTTTTTTTCAATATTGACTCTTCTCACTGCAACAGTAACAATATCAGCACCACTTGCCTTAATTGCATCACGTGTTTCTTCAAAATTCTTATATTTACCCGTTCCAACAAGCAAACGTGATTTAAATTCTTTTCCAGCAATAATAAGATTGTCTTTTTTCATGATTTAATTTGATATTACAAGGATAGCTGGTCGGAGTGTTTACAACCAATCAAACATTTATTTCCTAAAACCTATCTGGTAAAATAGTTACCAAAATTAACACAGTTGGGGCAACAAACATCATTCCATCTAGCCTGTCTAACACTCCACCATGTCCTGGAATGATATTTCCAGAGTCTTTCACTTTAAAAATTCTTTTTACTTTTGATTCAAACAAGTCACTAAGCTGCTCTAATATTGATAAACACATGCTTGCAAACATAAAAAATATGACTGAACCTTGAAATAAAGAAGAACAAAGCAAACCAATAATAACACTACTTATTATTCCACCTGCCAAACCTGACCACGTTTTATTTGGACTAATTTCCGAAGCTAATTTAGGACCACCAAATGTTCTACCCGAAAAGAAAGCAAATATATCCGTTGTCCATATTATGGCAAACATCCAAAATAATATATCTACATCAATGCTACGAATTTGAATGACCGAAAAAACCGGAATCACAATATAAAAAAATCCAATTAGCTGCCATTTCTTTTTTTCTTCTCCAGTGGTACTTTTAGTAATATTTAACCATTCCCAAGACATTAAAACTGCAAGCGCAACAGAAAGTAGGTTAAATAATATTTGAGAGAAAAATATTGCATATATTGCAATAGGAAAAAGTATTAACGATGTAACAATTCTTTGTTTGGTATTATCTTTTGGATCAAGAAAATGAACTTGCGATATTATTTTATTGAGCGACCTTGAAAATAGCTGAAAAATATTTGTAAAGACTCCTAAAATAGCATGTTTAATATTACTTAGCTTTTCTGTCTGTTTACCTTTTTCCATAACGTCTCTCTCTTTGATTAAAATCTTTTATGGCTTTTTTCAGATCACTTTTTTTGAAATCCGGCCAAAATTTGTGACTAAAATATAACTCCGAATATGCTATTTGCCATAACAAAAAATTACTTATTCTAAAATCTCCTGCCGTCCTAATTAGCAAATCAGGATCCGGGACATCTTTGATGTATAAATTTTGCCTAAATAAATTATCATCAATATCTTCCACCCTAGTTTTATTTTCTTTAACTGCAAGAGCAATAGATTTTGTAGCAGAAATTATCTCTTGTCGCGCTCCATAACCAAACGCGACGATTAAGTTAATGGTTTTATTGTCGTTTGTTTTTATTTCTATTGTTTGAATTTTATCTTGTGTCTTAGCGGGCAATTTTGATATCTCGCCAGAAATTTGTACCCTAACATCATTTTTAACCAACTTTTGAATATCCTTATCAAGATATTCATCTAATAAATTTATTAGATAATGCACTTCATCTTTTGGACGATCCCAATTTTCTGATGAAAAAGCATATAAGGTTAAATATCTAACCCCCTCTTCAATGCAAGCCTTAACGATTTTTTCAATATTTTTAACACCAAAATTATGACCGACCTTAGTAGGCAGCTTCTTATTTCTTGCCCATCTAGAATTGCCATCCATGATGATAGCAATATGTTGAGGTATTATGATTTGTTGCTTTTTTGCAATAACCATTTTTGCTTAGATTTTCATTAAATCTTTCTCTTTTTTAGCGACTATTTCATCTATTTTGGTGACAAATTCATCAGTTATCTTTTGCACCTCATCACTAAAACCATGAACCTGATCTTTTGAGGCACTATCATCACTTTTTTTAAAATCATCAATAATATCTCTTCTGATATTTCTGATCGCGATTTTCTTATCTTCACCATATTTTTTAGCTAATTTTGCAAGCTCTATTCTTCTTTCCTGACTTAACTTTGGAATCGCTATTCTGATAGTTTGTCCATCAACTAATGGATTAAAACCTAGATTAGAATTAATAATCGCTTTTTCTACCGCTTTAATATTTGATCTATCCCAAACTTGAATAGAAATAGTAGTTGATTCCGGAATTGAAATAGTAGCAAGCTGATCAAGGGGCATTGGAGAGCCATAAACTTCTGCCTTGATTGGATCTAAAATATTTGGCGTCGCCCTACCCGTTGAAATACTATCCATATCTCTTTGTAGAGATCCCAATGTATCAGTCATTTTTTGGCGTGATTTTTGTAATAATTCGTTAAACATAATATTGCGTGTTTAAGTTGTTGGTTTTTTGGATTGCTGCAGTCATTTAGCTCTTTTATAATGACAAAGATTCGTCATTGCAGGCTGAACGAAACAACAATCCACAAAAGCTAATTAATGATCGTATATTTGGCTTCACCTTTAATAACCTTTTGCAACGCATTTTCACCTTTGATAGAAAATACTACAATTGGTAAATTATTGTCTTTTGCCAATGCAATGGCTGTTTGGTCCATTACTCTTAAATCTTGCTTGATAACGTCTAAATAACTTAATGTATCATATCGTGTTGCATCTGGGTTCGTTTTTGGATCCGCACTATAAACTCCATCAACTTGCGTACCTTTAAATATTGCATCACAATTCATTTCAACAGCTCTAAGCGTTGCCGCAGTATCGGTTGTGAAAAATGGATTACCAGTTCCAGCTGCAAAAATAACAATACGTTTTTTTTCTAAATGTCTTACCGCTCTTCTTTTGATATATGGCTCACATACTGTGTTCATGGGAATGGCTGAAAGCATTCTAGTGTCAATTCCTTTTGTTTCTAAAGCACTTTGTAGAGCCAAGGCATTAATACAAGTTGCTAACATTCCCATGTAGTCAGCAGTCACTCTTTCAATATCACCGGCTGCTTCAGAAATACCACGAAAAATATTACCACCACCGACAACAACGGCTATTTCGCAATTTTCTTCATGAGCAGCTACTATTTGATTACATATTTCTTGAATAGCTAAACTATCGTGACCAAACTCTCTATTTCCCATCATTGCTTCGCCAGATACCTTAAAGAGAATTCGTTTGAAATTCATAGTTTAGTTTATAATTTGATTTGAGGCGCCAGAAGCTTCAATTTGACTACTGCGGAGTGGGGTTTGCAACCCCATCCCTAATATTCATACTTTTAAAGGCAGAAATTTATTTCGTCATTGACGCCACTTCAGCAGCGAAGTCATCTTCTTTTTTTTCGATTCCTTCACCTAAAATAAATAATTTATATGCGCAAATTTTAGTTTCACCATTTTCTTTACTAAAATCCGCAACTAAATCCTTAATTTTTTTCTTATCATCCATTACAAAAGCCTGCTCTAGCAGAACAACTTCTTCGTAATATTTTCTGATTCTACCTTCAATCATTTTTTCAATGATATTTTCTGGTTTACCAGAAGCTCTTGCCTGCTCTTTTAAAACTTCAGTTTCTCTAGATAGTTTATCCGCGTCTACCGATTCAATATTTAAAGATTCTGGCTTGGCAGCGGCAATATGCATGGCAATTTGCTTACCAACTTCTTCTAAACTATCAGCGCTAGCATCTGATTCTAGGGCAACTAACACAGCGATTTTACCTAGATTAGGGGCAATTACATTATGAATATAGCTAATAACTGCACCCTTGGAAACTTCAAGAGTTGAAATTCTTCTAACTGAAATATTTTCGCCAATTACAGCAATTTGATTTTTCAATTCATCTTCAACTGTCACTGAATCATTAAAATTAGATTTTTTAAGAGCTTCGACGTCATCACCAAAACCAGCTGCTAATTCAGCTATTTTCTTAGTAAAATCTTGGAATTTATCATTCTTGGCGACAAAATCTGTTTCTGAGTTAACTTCAACGACAGACATTTTAGTATCACTTTCTTTATAAACACCAACAGCACCTTCAGAAGTTACTCTACCACTTTTCTTAACAGCCGAAGAAAGACCTTTTTTTCTGAGCCAGTCTACTGATTTTTCAAAGTCATTATCATTTTCTTTAAGAGCTTTATTGCAATCAGCAATTCCGCATCCTGTACTTTCACGTAATTTTTTAATTAATTCTAAAGACATTTTTATTTATATTTTTTTATTACAAACCAAGTAAAAATTATTTCCCAATCATGCCGAATTTTGCAGTTTGTAGGCAGATTATTTATCAGTTTTTTTTCCCACAGATTTCTTAGCTGTTGGCTTTTTTGCTCGAGATTTTTCTTCTTTTTGCTCTTCAGCTTTTTGAGCGTCAGTTTTTTTGATAATCTCTTTTTTCTTAAATGGTTTTGTTACCTCAGATTTTACCTCAACTACTTTTTTCGTAATTTTTTTAGCAGCACTTTCTTTTGGTTGAGATGGCTTTCTGAAATTAGCAATTGTTTCGCCAGTAATTTTTGAGACATCAATTCCTGAATTAGCCATATTTTCTTTGACACCAGCAATAGCTGCCTCTGAAATTAGATCACAATAAAGTGAAATTGATTTAGTTGAGTCATCATTTCCTGGAATTGGGAAGGTAATTCCATCTGGATTACAGTTTGAATCGACAATGGACATGATAGGAATTTTTAACGTTTTAGCTTCCGCGATTGCTAATGATTCTTTAAAAGTATCAATGATAAAGATTAGATCTGGATAACCACCCATATCTTTAATACCACCCAGAGCTTGTTCTAATTTTAGTCTTTTTCTTTCAAGTACTAGTTTTTCTTTTTTATTAAGACCAATGTCGTCATTTGATAATTGTTCTTCGATTTTTCTAAGCGTTTTGATTGATCTAGAAACAGTCTTCCAGTTAGTAAGCATACCACCTAACCATCTGAAATTAACATAATATTGACCACATCTTTTTGCAGCTTCAGCAATCTGGTCGGCGGCTTGTTTTTTGGTTGCAACGAAAAGAATTTTACCATTATTTTTGGTAATATCTTTCACAACTTTTAGAGAATTATGTAAAAGTGGAGCGGTTTTATTAAGGTTAATGATACTTACACCATTGCTTGTTGTGTAAATATATTTTTGCATCTTAGGATTACGACGCATTGATTTGTGACCGAAGTGTACACCAGCTTCCAAGAGCTGCTTAATAGTAAATTTAGGTATATTTGTAGACATATTATAATGTTAAATTTGGTTAAAATAACCAAAAAATGAAAGTCCCTTAATGAACATTAAGAAACACCAAATTCTCATTTTTTGTAAAATAAAACTTAAAGAAAGTTAAGTTGGGAGTTGCAGTTTAAAAGCTTGTAAATAATAATGCAAGCCTGTTTTGTTCCTATTATAACTAAAATAACAGATATGTTATTAAAACTAATTCTAAAAATCTGGCCATCATTAATTCCGATCACCATTTATATTCTTTGGACCTTTGTTATTGAAGGATTTTTACTGCAGAAACTCTTTAAAAGAGGAAAAATTATTGAGACAAAAAGAGAGAAAAAAGAATATGTAATGGAGAAACCAGGTCATTTTTCTCTTAGAAATAAAAAATTTGTTTTTGTATTATATGCTAGCTTTATTACAGCTATTGTTACTCTAATTTATTTTGCACTCAATTAATGTTTTTTCCCGCTATCGATTTAAAAAAAGGTAAATGTGTTCGTCTATTCAAAGGAGAAATGGACAAAGCCACTGTTTTTAATGACGATCCCGCTGCCCAGGCCAAAGAATTTGAAGCACTAGGTTTTAAATATTTACATATTGTTGATTTAGACGGTGCCATTGCTGGAGATTCTCGTAATGAGCAAGTCGTCAAAAACATTTTACAAAATATTTCAATTCCTGCACAACTTGGTGGTGGTATTCGAACATTAGAACAAATTGAAAAATGGTTAAATATTGGGATTTCTCGCGTAATTTTGGGTACAATAGCCGCAAAGAATCCTGATATTGTTATTGAAGCTTGCAAGAAATTTCCCGGTCACATTGTCGTTGGCCTTGATGCAAAAAATGGTTTTGTAGCAACTGAAGGCTGGGTTGAAACCTCAGAAATCAAAGCCATTGATTTAGCCAAAAAGTATGAAAATGCCGGCGTTGAAGCAATAATTTACACTGATATTTCAAAAGATGGTACTTTAACGGGTCCTAATATTGAAGAAACAAAAGAACTAGCGCAAAATATTACAATTCCCGTCATTGCGTCGGGCGGTATATCGTGCGATGACGATATTATTGCAATTAAGAATTTAAAACAATTTGGTGTTATTGGGGCGATCGTTGGTAGAGCATTATATGATAAAAAAGTCGATATAAAGTTGATCTCCAAAACTAGTTAGTAATAGTTTTTACTCTTAATTGACTTTTATATCTTGAATTAATAGATTATTGGCAATCTTTTTAGATTTCCTTTTTATAATTTTATTTACTTACTAAATGCGCTATCTTGCTTTGACCGAGAGTGATCGTAAAGAGATGCTTGAGGCTGTTGGCTTGTCCAATATTAATGATCTTTTCGATGTTGTTGATAAAGAAGATCTTTTGAAAAAACCAATTAAAGATTTACCTTATCATCAAGGTGAGTTTGCAGTCGAATCTTACATTAAATCCCTATCCGCCAAAAATCGCCCCTCTAGTGATGGACCTTTTTTCTTGGGAGCTGGTTGTTATAAGCACCATATTCCAGCAGCAGTAGATCATATTATTCAAAGAGCCGAATTTTTAACTTCCTATACTCCTTACCAACCAGAAATTTCTCAAGGTACTCTAGGTGTTATTTTTCAATTTCAAAGCATTATTGCGAGATTAACTGGAATGGAAATAGCGAATGCTTCGATGTATGACGGAGCAACCTCGATGGCTGAAAGCTGTCTAATGGCTATGAGAATTAAAAAAGGCAAAAAAAATATCGCTCTTTCTCAGAATATTCATCCTGATTATGTTGCAGTCACCAAGACAAGCTTAAAATTAGCTGACGCGCAATTTGTTAGTGAGGTTGATGATTCTTGTGCAGCTTTAGTCGTTCAATATCCTGACTTTGACGGTAATATTCAAGATGTACAAAAATTACGAGAAAAATGCGATGAAGCTGGATGCTTATTAATTGTTGTCGTAAATGAAATATTAGCTCTAGGCTTATTGCAAGCACCATCAATGGCTGATATCGTTGTTGGCGAAGCTTCTTCAATTGGTGTTGGTTTAAATTTCGGCGGACCTCTACTTGGATTTTTCGCTTGTAAAAAAACATTCGTACGCCAACTTCCAGGAAGAATTTGTGGTGCTACTATTGATAAAGATGGCAAACCAGGATATGTTCTAACCCTAAATGCTAGAGAGCAACATATCAGAAGAGATAAAGCGACATCAAATATATGTTCTAATCAAGGACTTTGTGCCACAGCCTTTACTATCCACTCTTCTTTACTTGGTGAAAATGGCTTCAAACAACTTGCGTTAATCAATCACAAAAAAGCATGTGATTTAGCTGATAAATTGTCTACAGTTAATGGAGTTAAAATATTAAATAATAGCTTCTTTAATGAATTTAGTATTGAACTAAATACCGATGCAAAAGAAGTGAATAAAAAATTATTAGCACAAAATATTATTGGCGGCTTTGTTGATGGCAATAAAATGATATTAGCTGTCAATGAAATGACATCAAATGAAGATATGAATATCTTTGTGAATAGCTTAGATAAAATCTTAAATTAAACGAAAATGACATATATCCCTCAAGAAATTGGCGGTCTTAGACATGAAACTGAGATTTTAATCAAGCAGTCCACTCCTGGCGCATGCGGAGTCGATTTACCAGAAATTGAAGATTTTACCATTAGAACTGGCCAAGAAAAAAGATCAAAAATTGGTTTGCCTGAAGTTAATGAGCCAACTGTTATTAGACATTTTACTCGATTGTCTAACCAAAACTATTCAATAGATACCGGCTTCTATCCGCTTGGATCATGTACAATGAAGCATAATCCAAGGTTAAATGAAAAAATGGCTCGACTTCCAGGTTTCGCTGATATTCACCCATTACAAGACCAATCAACCATTCAAGGTGCATTGGAATTAATGTATGAATTGCAAAACTGGCTTGGGACTTTAACTGGTCTCAAAACAGTTTCCCTTGCCCCTGCAGCTGGTGCTCAAGGTGAGTTCGCTGGAATGTTATCAATTAAAAAAAGAATTGCAGCGAAAGGCGAAGCTGAAAAAAGAAAAATAGTTTTAATTCCCGACGCCGCGCACGGGACTAATCCAGCAACTGCAGCGATGTGTGGCTTTGAAATTAAAGTTTTAAAATCAAATGCAGAGGGTTTAGTTGATTTTGAAGAATTCAAACAAATCATTGCAGAATGTGGTGACAAAATCGCTGGTACAATGATCACAAATCCAAATACTTGTGGTAAATTTGAAATTAATATCAAAAAAATCGCTAAATTAGTTCACGAAGCTGGTGGTTATTTCTATATGGATGGCGCGAATTATAATGCTATTGTTGGCAAAATTAAGCCAGCCGATTTGGGTGTGGATGTGATGCATTTTAACTTACACAAAACATTCTCAACCCCTCACGGTGGTGGCGGACCAGGTTCTGGACCTATTGCAGTTTGCGATGAATTGGCCGACCACATTCCTACCCCACATGTTGTTAAAAATGGTGATAAGTTTGAATTAGTAACACCAAAAGACACATCTGGAAAAATTAAAGGGTTTAACGGCCAATTTGGCATGCATGTTAGAGCCCTTACCTATATACTATCCCACGGTGCTGATGGGCTGCAAAAAGTGGCTGAGGACGCAGTGTTAAGTGCCAATTATATTCTAACGAAACTAAAAAAATATTATCACACTCCAGTTGGGCAAAAATGTATGCATGAATGCCTTCTAACTGATAAATTCCAAAAAGAAAATGGTGTTACCACTATGGATATTGCCAAGGCTTTAGTGGAATATGGAATTCACCCAATGACTGTATTTTTTCCAACAACTTTTGCAGGCACTATGTTAATTGAGCCCACAGAAACTGAAAGCAAACAAACTATTGATCAATTTATTAATACAATGATTTATATTGCTACCGAAACGAAAGAAAAAAGGGGTGAAAGATTCCAAGAATATCCTCTTTCAACTCCAAGAAAGAGACTAGATGAAGTAAAGGCAGCAAAAAATCCAATTATTACTTGGTTTGATAATTAATTAATTTAAAGTCGATTTGGTTACTCCAATCTATTTTAAATAATTTTTTTCATGAAAAAAAGTGCCTTTTCTTTAGTAGAATTATCTGTTGTTGTCGTTATAGTTACAATTTTAGTCGCTGGAATTTTTATGGGAGGTGGTCTCGTCAAAAATGCTAGGCTAAGTAACGCTCGATCCCATACAGCAAAATCAGTTGTTAAAGATATGCCCGGTTTGGTAGCCTGGTATGAAACTACTATTAAGGACTCCTTCAACCCCGGAGAAACATTTGATAATGCACAAATCACTCAGTGGAGAGATATATCTCCCTCGTCAAAAATAGGACTAACCAATCAAAATGTCCTAACAAAATTAGCAAGTTCGGCTGTCATTTATGTTGAATCTGGTATCAATGATATTCCCTCAATAGAATTTGATGGAACTGCTGGTATCGATTTATCGGCTTTTTATCAAGGCAATTCAGCTCAACAAACAATATTTTTGGTTTTTAGCCCTTCAACTATTACAACACAAACTCTAATAGATGCCGATTCTGGAACTCACTCAATTGCTATGCAAAGTAGCAATCAGATTACATTAAACGCTGGAAATTCAGCCACTACTTCAACAGGAACATACCCAGCAAGTTTTACTGCCTCGGATAATTATATTATGGCCGTTTATTTTGATGGCAGTAATTCCAGAGTTTATTTAAATCACGCCACAAATAAAGTTGGTAATGGTAATATAATCCCTGGAAGTAGCGAGATGACAGGATTAACTGTTGGAAGTACTAGCGCTGGATCTTCAGTATATACGGGCTTAATTTCTGAGATAATTATCTTTAATCGCGTTATCAAAATCCAGGAAAGAAAAGATATTATGAGCTATTTATCAACCAAATATAAAATTAGCGTCACAGGATTATAGGAGAAAAAATGGATATAATCATCAATATATTTAATGAGAATTATTGGCTAGGAGAAATAATAATCATTTTATTGTTAACTTGGATTTCAAGAAAATTACTATCTCAATCGATTAAGAAGCTGCATAGAAAATTTTTAAAAACGCAAACCGCCTGGGATGACTGCATAATAAAAGCCATTAAAAACCCAATTTTTTTTCTTACTATATCACTTGGTCTCACTTTCTGTGCTGAAATTTTATATCACGAGTTTGAAACTCACATGCTCTCTTATGCAAGTGATGTTCGTAGTCTAGTTATTATTATTTCAATTGCATGGTTCTTTAATAATTTTGTTAAAACATATCAAGATTTCTATTTAAGAAATAAACTTCCTCACAGAAAAAAAATTGATAGAGCAACAGTCGATACTGTTACAACCATTACTCTAATTTTTATTTACGTTGTTACTGGCCTGAGCGTCTTACAGCTATTGGGCTTCAATATTAGTGGTATATTGGCACTGGGAGGAGCTGGTGGTATTGCTATTGGTTTTGCTGCCAAAGATTTATTATCAAACTTTTTTGGTGGCTTAATGATTTATTTTGATAGACCATTCCAAGTTGGTGATTGGATTAGATCCTCTGATAAAGAAATTGAAGGCGATGTTATCAAAATCGGCTGGAGACAAACCCAGGTGTTAACATTTGATAAAAGACCTATTTATATTCCAAATTCAGTCTTTTCAACCATTGTAGTCCAAAACCCCTCAAGAATGACACATCGAAGAATTCGAGAAACGTTTGGCGTTAGATATGAGGATGTTTCTAAATTAGAAAAAATTACAAAAGAAGTAAAAGAATATCTAATAAAGCATAAAGAAATTGATGAAAACCAAACTCTGATTGTAAATGTGAATGAATTCTCAAATTCCTCAATTGATTTCTTTGTTTATACCTTTACTCACACAACTAACTGGGTCAAATATCACGAAGTGAAACAAGAAATTCTGCTTGCAATTGCCAAAATTATTGAAAAAAATGGTGCTGAAATAGCATTCCCTACTTCAACTATTCATTTAGATCAAGAAATAGAGAGGAAAACCAAAACCATACAAAAGAAAACTCCAGCTAAAAAAGCCACTAAAAAAACTAGTAAAAATACAAATAAAAAATAGTTGAAAACTATATTGGACGTGCTTTAATCAATTCTTCAGAATAATTATTTTTTATTTATTAACTATGGTAGCAACTGTACAAAATAATAGTTTTGAGATTGCCAAACTTGATAGCTTAAAAAATAGCGATTCTGGATTTTTGCAATATGTCAAAAAAATCCAAACTTTTCCTATTTTGAGTGCCAAAGAGGAATATGACTACGGCATGAAATACATAAATGAAGGCGACAAAGAAGCTGCAAAAATGCTAGTACAAAGCCATTTAAGATTGGTAGTAAAAATGGCCTCTAAGTTCAAGAATTACGGACTTCCGGTAATTGATCTCGTATCCGAAGGAAATCTGGGATTGATCCAAGCTGTTAAGAAATTTAATCCAGAAAAAGGGTTTCGATTCTCAACCTATGCTATGTGGTGGATCAGAGCCTACATGCAAGATTATATCCTAAAGTCTTGGTCTTTAGTTAAAATTGGAACTACTGCAGCACAAAAAAAATTATTTTTTAATTTACATAAGATTAAGAAAAAAATTAATGCCGTAACAGATAAAGCATTAAGCCTAGAAAATGTTGCCAAAATCTCTAATGACTTAAATGTTAGTCAAAAAGAAGTCATTGAAATGGACTCTAGGCTCACACAAGGTGATTCTTCATTAAACAAAGTGGTTGGCGATGATGAAGATGGAAGAGAAATCGGAGATATGATGGTTGCCGATCAACCCAGTCAAGAAGAATTAGTGATCCAAAATCAAGAAATGTCGAGACAAAAGGAATTATTCGTAAAAGCCTTTAAAACCCTAAATGATCGCGAGAAAGACATTCTAACAAAAAGGCAATTATCTGAAACATCAATGACCCTAGAAGAACTTAGCCAAATTTATAAAGTATCCAGAGAAAGAATCAGACAGATTGAAGAAAATGCCATCAAAAAAATAAAGAAGCTGGTTGCTGCCTAAATAATACAACAATCTCATGTTCACTGGTATCATCGAAAATTTTGCTGTCATTAAAGAAATAACCAAAAAAGATGGTGGAGATTTATTGTTAGTTATTGCCTCTCCAAAAGACAACATCAAACGTAACTTAGATATTGGCTGCTCTATTGCTTGCAATGGTATTTGCCTAACACTGGTTAAAAAAAGCGAAGATGAGCAGAATTTTCTTCTCAGCTTTGAAGCCTCAAATGAAACCTGCCAAAAAACAACTATTAAACATTGGGTAGTAGGACAAGAAATAAATATTGAATTTGCACTCAGAGTTGGTGATGAACTAGGCGGCCATATGGTACTGGGCCATGTTGATGGCATTGCCACAATATCAAATATTACCAAAGATAATGATTCACACATTATCAAAATTGATGTTGATAATGACATGATGAAATTTATTGCCAAAAAAGGATCCGTCACCATTGATGGTGTCTCCCTAACAGTCAATGAGATCAAGGAAAATAGCTTTTATTTAAATATCATTAGCCATACAATGCAAAACACGATCTTCAAACATTACAACATAGAAGATCAAGTGAATTTAGAAATAGATGTCGTAGCACGATATATCAATAAATAATAAACATGACTTTAGCGACAATCCCAGAAATAATTGAAGATGCCAAAAATGGTAGAATGTTTATTCTGGTCGATGATGAAAATAGAGAAAATGAAGGCGACCTCGTTATTCCAGCCCAACTTTGCGATGACAAAGCAGTTAACTTTATGGCCAAATATGGACGCGGCCTAATTTGCCTAACCTTAGATGAAAAAAGAGTCGAAGAGCTGGCCCTACCACTCATGTCAATGGACAATAAATCCCGACACAAAACAGCTTTTACTATCTCCATTGAAGCTAAAACCGGCATTTCAACCGGCATTTCTGCCCAAGACCGTGCTAAAACCATTCAAGATGCCATTGATCCAAGCAAAAGCCAACATGATATTGTCAGCCCGGGCCATGTTTTTCCACTTCGCGCCCAAGATGGTGGCGTGTTAGTGCGCGCCGGTCACACCGAAGCCAGTGTTGATATAGCAAAATTAGCCGGCCTTAACCCATCAGGCGTCATTTGTGAAATTATGAATGAAGATGGTTCAATGGCTAGAATGCCTGACCTCATCGAGTTTGCTAAAGAACATAATTTAAAAATCGCTACCATTGCTGATTTAATTGAATATCGACGCAAAAATGAAAAATTAATTAAAGTTACCAAACGCGACAAATTTATCAGCGAAGTGGGTGGTGAATTTGAGATTATTTTTTATCAAAGCACTATTGATAATGTTGAGCATATTGTTCTAAAAAAAGGCGATATTGACAATAATGACGAAATATTGGTTCGAATGCATCATCTGAATATATTATCCGATTGCCTGGATAATAAAAATGATCAAAAGAGTCATATTTTAAGAAAATCACTAGCCAAAATTGCTGACAATCAAAGCGGTGTCTTGGTTTTAATTCGCCAACCCAATGAGGTTATTTCAACGATGTTTGAAAATAAAGCAAACGCAAGCAACACACTTCGAAATTATGGTATTGGTGCACAAATTTTAGGTGATTTAGGTATTCAAAAAATCAGACTCTTAACGAATTCCAAAAAATCCGTCATCGGCCTCGATGGCTATGGATTAAAAATTTGTAACTATGAACATTTATAACTATTCATGGAACAAGAAGAACGCTATATTATAGCGCATTCCCAACGCCATAGTGATAATCTATTACGACTAGCTGAAAATGGCTTTACAGATGAAAAAATACAATATATTACGAAAGGGAAAAACACGACCGAAGCACAAAAAATTATTGATGCATTATGTATGATAATCCACTCTCTCGAAACAGAACATGGCTTCCAAATGACTTATTTGTCAGATATTGCCCTACTAATCAAAGACCAAAACTTTTCTAATACACGCAATATAATGCATCAATTTTTCACAGATATTGACCAATCTGTAAAAACGATCTTAGACCATGATTTTTCACCACGCGACATTTTCGAGATTATTCACTTTGCCACCAAACAAAAACCAACACCTACATCCGATATTACACTTACCCATTTTTGTGAGTACATTCAGCTGACCCCAAAAGATATCAGAAACTCAACGTCAACACTTTATCGACGATTTTACCGATAATGTGCTGCCTTATATTCATACTAAGGAAATGCCAGCAAAAACTACTCCAGCACCACTCACCGCACAAACACTTGAAAGTACATCCAAAAAACGTAAATCAGAACACATCACTCCAGATATTTAGATTCCCTAACGCTGTAATCCAAAATTAATAAAAACAATCGCTCGAAATAAGCGAAAAAACGGTGATTAACTCTCATGACGACACTATCTAAAATAACTTCACCAATTCCTCAACCATACAATCACCTAACTCATTGACATTTTTAATCGTTAACGAATTTTGGTAAAACTCTCCTACTTCATGGCCGATTCCGATGGCGCAAATCTCAATTTGTTTTTGTTTTTCAATATTAGCCACTACTTGTTTGAGATGATTTGACAAGAAATCATCATCATTAGCCAGGTTAGTTGAATCATCAATAGGATTTCCGTCAGAAATAACCATGAGAATTTTTCGCTCTTCTTCTCTTTGTATTAATCTTGATTTTGCAAATAAAACTGCCTCGCCGTCAATATTTTCTTTGAGAACACCTTCTTTTAACATCAATCCTAAATTGATTTTAGCCTTCTTAAAAGGTTGGTTGAAACTTTTATAGATAATGTGGCGTAACTCGTTTAACCGACCTGGATTTTCCGTTTTACCAGCAATTTCCCAATCTTTTCGAACACGCCCTCCTTTCCAGTCCGCTGTCGTAAAGCCGATAATTTCAGTTTTGATTTGGAAATTCTCTAAAATCCCAGCCAGAATCTCACAGGCCAGAGCCGCCATGATGATAGGACGCCCTCTCATGGAACCCGAATTATCCAGTAAAATAGTAATAGCTGTGTCATTTAGATCATTGTGAATATTGTCTAAATAAATATTTCTGGGATTTGGACTCGCGATAATGGAGGCCAGTTTTTTGCGATTAAGTATCCCTTCAATATCATTGGGATTAGGATTTTTAAATTTCTTTCCCAGAAGTTTCTTCTTTAATTTGAGGGTTAATTTACGTGAAATCTCTTGCAGATTTTCTAATTTTTCTTCTAACTCCAATCGTAGATATTCCAGATCTTCTGGTGTAGTCATTTTTTGTGGATTGATAATCTCATCATATTTGGCACTATATATTTTATAGGCTTGCTTAAATTCGACACCTATTTCGCTTGATTTATGCGAATTTGGTGAAAAATCTTGGGTTTTTATGGGTTTTTCTTCATTTTTCGACTGCTCTTCTGGTTTTTCTTGGGTTTTTTCGGTATTTTCGACATTATTTTCATCATTTTTAGCGAAATTATCATCATTTTCGATATTATTATCTGATTTTTTGGCGATATTTTTTACTTTCTCTTCAATTTCTTGCTCATTTTCTTCTTTTTCTTGCTCTTTTTTTTCTTCTTCTGCCTTTTTTTCTAGTGATTTTTGCAATATTTTTTGTATTTCTAGCGATTTTTCAGCAAATTCCTGCTGATTCTTAACATATTTATCAATCTTTTTCAACAATTCTACTATTTTTGGCTCTATTTTTGATAAATTATCGATAATTCTTGTCGTTTTCTCATCTATCTTGCTCCCAATAGTGCTTTTTAGGATATTTTTTAATAAAATAAGTGATAAATTTTTCGAATTTAACTCATCTTGTACGAAATCAACGTCATTTTCTATTTTTTTTAAAATATTAAGCGCGCAACCAGGAAAATCTTCTTTAATTAATGCCAAAACCCTTATTTTCTCAAAATCCTTTACAAACTCTCCATCTAAATGGCTGTGCTCTTGCGACAAACCAAAGTCATGAAATAACTTATAAGCGCAAGCTAAATCAACAATAGCACGCCCAGTTTGTATATTATGAGACAATGGCAAATTAAGTATATTTTTAGCTAAAGTAGATGGATCAAAGACAAAAAAATTATCATCACGATTATCCTGAAAATGCGTTTCTAACTCATCATCACCTGTGATAGCTTTCAGTGTTGATAGTAATTCTTTTTTTGAGATATCATTTAACATCAAAACTTCAATGAATTTGGGTTAGCTCGTTCTCGTTTAGCTAAAGCTGAATCTCGAACGGAAGTTCTGGTCATTGGAGCAGCTTCAATATCTACATCCACATCATCGTCTTTTTTTTCTTTCGCAGCAAATTTCTTAGCACAATACATAACAAAGGCAACCAAAAAAACATATACTGCATAATCTATACTATTATCCGTCTTACTTCCACCCCTTAGATTCTGATGTCCAAATAACTCCTTTTTTTGGTCTTCTATCGTGATAGGTATCTCACTATTTTCACTGACATCAATCTCCATGTTCAGGTCGACCACTTTTGAGTCAGTCATTGTAGGGTTAGATGTATCAATATCTTGATCCTTATCTTCCTTAGAAATTAAGACACTATCTTCATGTAATAAATTAACAATCTCTGTAAAGTTAAGATCTCTGGCATAATCCGCCGCTGTCCGACCTCTATCATCAATGTTTTTTAAATTGGCACCATGAAGAAGAAGATACGCTACCATATTAATATCACCAGATCTAACAGCAGACATTAGTGGTGTAAAGCCAGTACTTGTCGCTATATTAGGATTTGCCCCTCGATCCAATAGTATTTGAACCTTAAAGTGATCATAACATTCTATTGATTCTAATAATGCCGTAGTTCCAAAACTATTTTGAGCATCAATATCAACAACATTGCTCTCTAAAATAGCTAATAAATTTTCAAACTGACCATGTATTGCAGCCTCAATCAAAGCGTTGTTTCCCCAGTCATTTCTAATATTAGGATCTGCACCACGTTCTAGCATTTTTTTCACAATATCAACAGAGGAATGATGAATTGCCAATAATAATGCCGTTGATCTCTTACGAAGTAAATCCATGCTCTGCGCAACAGCATTGATAGTGTCAATATTACTTTTCTCAATCAACTTCACTATGAGATCGTTGCGACTGTTCTTATCAATAGCAAACATCAATGGCGTATAACCCTCTCTATCTACAATGTTAGGATTAGCCCCTGCTTCAAGAAGTAAAAAAGCGATATCTTCATGCCCCTGTTCTATTGCGAACACTAAAGCACCACGCCCTGAATTATCAACACAATCCAAATTCGTATTTTTGTTTTGCACAAGATTCTTAACATGCGCTATTTTACCGTGTGCTGAAGATAGCATCAGAGCTGTCCACCCGTTTTTGTCAGTCAAATTTGGATCAGCCCCTCTAAATAATAAATAAAGAGAATATTTTGTTTCTCCTGTTCCATACATTAAGGCGGTCCAACCATCATCATCTTGGTAGTTAACATTTGCTCCTTGGTTTATCATATTCTCTATCATAGAAAAAGAGTCACCATCTTGCTCTTTCACACAATCAAGAATAAATCTATTTGCCATATATTGGTGACGATACTGTGGAGAAGACGATAATTCTTGGAACTTTCTTTTATAAGCGTCATTAATTGGGATACCAAAATCCTTTTGAAACTCTATGGCTCGTTTACCAACATATGTTAGATGACGTAATAAACTTTTATCGTCAAATGTATGACCTTTGAGTCTTCCAAATGGTTGATGGTCGAAGGATTGTAAAATACCTTTTTTTTTGATCACAACGTTCAACGACTCTACAGAATCCAGAATTGCTTCTGCAATATCATAATTTCTTTCAATGATGCCTATTAATCTTTTTCCATAGGATTTGTTTGTTGACCCAGTATATTCATCTCCATGCATATACAACACTTGCCCTTCTTGCAAAGATTCTTTTAAATTCTGATAATATCGAGTATCTCGAGCCTTACGACAAATTTTATCAAAATTATTCCCCACAAAACACGAGGCCAGATCAATTCTTTTAATGAAACCATGAGCACTACTATTGATTATCTTTACCACATCTGAAACATCTAAATTCTGTGACCATTCCTCACCAAAAAACATTGTAGGAATATCTCCTTTACCACCATGTGTTTGAATAACAACCTGATCAAATTCTCCTTGGTGAGCATCTAATGCATCTTTAAAATCTTGAATAGATGATGTACCGACCACTATTACATCCTCTCTAGCTAGTTCTTGGGCATAATGTTTTCGGAAGGATGTAAGGTTACTATCGGCATTATCAAGTATTGAATTTTCGACGATGATCAATGTTTTCATAAATTATCTTTGTTAAATTCGCATGATAAAACATGTTTGGTTAGATGGCTGATAAAATATTAATTAGCTTATCAATCTCTTTTTTGCTATGCTCACTTGAAAAAGTAATTCTCAATCTTGCACTATTCTTTGGTACAGTTGGATATCTAATCGCCGATATTAACAGTCCCTGCTTTTCTACTTCCTGTGCTATCTGTGTCACCTCTTTGTCACTGCCAATAATAACTGGTACAATAGCTGATGTCGGATGTGAGATTGGAATCTTGTTTCGAATGGCTGGATATTCTTCTAATTTATGTAAAAAATATTGCACATTTTCTAACGTTCTTTTTCCACAATGTTTTTTACGTATGAGATCACAAGAAACAATAGCAGCTGCAAGTATTGACGCCGGTAAAGCGGTAGAATAAATGAGTGATTTTGTATAATTTCTTAAATAATCAATGATGTCCTTATCGCCGGCAACATAGCCACCCAGTGCACCGAAACCTTTCGATAAGGTGCCCATTTGAATATGATTTGGATGTATTACTGGCTTATCGATGAATAAATCATGCGCCGCATCAGAGATTAAATACGCATCATGCTGGACAGCTAATTGTAATAATTTTTTAATATTTCCACAATCACCATCCATTGAAAATACTGTTTCGGTGACAATGATGCATTTTTCAAACATCGAGCGATGCTGTGTAATAATTTGTTTGGCGTGATCCATATCATTATGTTCAAAGCGCAACAACTTGGCTCCCGATAAATTGGCAGCATCTAAAAAACAAGAATGCATTAATTTATCCGCCACAATTAAATCATTTCTACCAACTAATGCTGGAATAACACCAATCGCTGCTTGATAGCCCGTCGAAAAAACCAATGCATCTTTGCTATGTTTGAGCTTTGCAATTTTCTTTTCTAATTTTTCATACAGAGAGTTATTTCCCGTTACGAACCTGGAAGCCCTAGCCCCTACTCCATATTTTTTGATTGCTTTGATAGCAGCTTTTTTTACTTTTTTATGGTGGGATAAGCCAAAATAATCATTACAAGAAAAAGAAATGAGTTTCTTGTTATGTCGTTTCACGATAACATCAGAAATACAGTCGGTATTGATGGTTTGGCGGTATGTGTGGGAGTCAATTTTGTCTTTTAATTTTTGGATGTAAAAATTAAGCATTGTCAAAACGAATGTGCATGAATGTGAGGGTCAGGGGTGCAACCCCAGACCCGCCTTCTTTTGTAACCCACTACTCAACAAAAGCGGGTCGGGGTTTGTAGCCCCGACCTTAACGTTCATGCCTTTTACAAGACTAAACGTCTAAGTTAACAACCTTAAGCGCGTTATCTTGAATAAATTCTCTTCTTGGTTCAACCACATTACCCATTAAGGTTGAGAAAGTTTCATCTGCCTCATCAAATTGTTCTACTTTTACTTGAAGTAAAGTTCTATTTGATGGATCAAGGGTTGTTTCCCAAAGCTGCTCGGCGTTCATTTCACCAAGACCTTTGAATCGCTGAATTGACACACCTTTTTTACCAGTTTCTAGAATTAGATTCATTAATTCCACTGGTTTGGAAGCTGTTTTTTCATCGTCATTTCTGATAAACTTAATTTCGCTAGCAAAGTCAGACTTTATTTCCTTTATAACTTTTGCCAAAGCATCAGCCTCTGGAAGATCAAAATAAGATCTTCTTACAATATATGGAGTTGTTACACCTCTTGACTCTCTAGAAATCTCAATGTCATTTTCATCGTTAATTGCAACTGTCCATTTTATGTCTTCGTCGGCTGTTTGAGCAAAAATTGACTCTAGATCTTTGATTAAAGCTTGTTTTTTAGAGTTATCTTCCAACCATTCTTTATCGAAAGCATTAGCCAAAGCCAAATTCTCAGCAATATTAGAATTAATTACTCTAGAAATTGAGGTAACAAGACCTGAGAATTTATTTAACTTACCAACAAAATCCAATAGATCAGCACCTGATCTATCTCCGGCTTTTGTTTTTAGGATTGCATTATTTAAAGCATTGTCAATTACATAATTTTGTAATGCCGCTTCATTTTTAAGGTAAACTTCACTTTGTCCTTTTTTTACTTTATAAAGTGGAGGCTGCGCAATATATAGGAAACCATGCTCAATTAATTTTGGCATATGTCTGAAAAAGAAAGTAAGTAGAAGAGTTCTAATATGAGAACCGTCTACGTCCGCATCGGCCATGATAATAATTTTGTGATATCTCACTTTACTTGGATCAAAATGCTGCTCACCAATACCTGTTCCAAGAGCTGTAATCATGGTCCCAATCTCAGTAGAAGACAGCATTTTATCAAATCTTGCTCTTTCAACGTTAAGAATTTTACCTCTAATTGGTAGAATTGCTTGATATTTTCTATCTCTTCCTGATTTTGCAGAACCACCAGCCGAGTTCCCCTCTACAATGAATAATTCGCTTCGAGATGGATCTTTTTCTTGGCAATCAGCTAATTTTCCTGGTAAATTAGAAACTTCTAGAGCAGATTTTCTTCTTGTTAATTCTCTTGCTTTTCTAGCGGCTTCTCTGGCTTGCGCAGCTTCTACTGCTTTACCAACAATTGCTTTAGCATCACCTGGCTTTTCTTCAAACCATTGAGATAATTTATCATTCACCCACGCTTCTACGTGAGTTCTAACTTCTGAAGATACTAGTTTGTCTTTGGTTTGAGATGAGAATTTGGGATCTGGAACTTTTACCGATAAAACTGCAGTTAGACCTTCTCTAGCATCATCGCCACTTAAATTAATTTTATCTTTTTTAAATAATTTATTATCAGAAGCATAATTATTAATAGTTCTGGTAAGAGCTGCTTTCATACCAGCTAAGTGAGTACCACCATCTCTTTGTCTGATATTATTAGTGAAACATAAAACATGTTCGTGATAGCTGTCATTCCAATGCATTGAAAGTTCTAGGCTAATCCCACTTTTTTCATCTTCAGCCGTAAGACTTATCGTATCATGAATTGGGTTTTTGCTTCTATCAAGATATTTTACATAGGCTTCCACACCACCTTCATAAAATAATTCTATTTCTTTTGGTTCTTCACCCCTAAGATCCTTCAGAATAATTTTCACACCTGAATTTAGGAAAGATAATTCTCTTAATCTTTGTTCTAACGTAGCAAAACTGAATTCTCTAACGTTAGAAAATGTTTTATTAGAAGCATGGAAAGTAATTTGAGTTCCTTTATTTTCTCCAGCGTCTCCTACAACTTCTAAAGGAGCTACCGCCTCACCATCTTCAAAACGAATATAATGTTCTTTTCCGTCGCGCCAAATTCTAAGTTCTAGCCAATCAGAAAGTGCGTTTACAACCGAAACACCCACACCGTGCAAACCACCAGATACTTTATAAGAATTCTGGTCAAATTTACCACCAGCGTGAAGTTGGGTCATAATTACCTCAGCCGCAGAAATACCTTCTTCTTTATGCATATCAGTTGGAATACCACGACCATTATCTTTTACGGTTACAGAGCCATCTGCATTTAAGGCTACCGATACTGCATCACAATGTCCCGCTAAAGCTTCATCAATTGCGTTATCAACAACCTCGTAAACCATATGGTGAAGACCACTACCATCATCCGTGTCTCCAATATACATTCCAGGTCTTTTTCTAACCGCTTCTAAACCTTTTAAAACTCTAATTGAATCTGCTGCATATTCTGCATTATTTACAGGTGTATTTTTTGATTGATCTTCCACTTTGTGTTCTTGTTGAGTTGACATTAATTAATTTAATTATGTGTTAATGGACAAGCGCCCTAATTTATCAGCTATTTTCCTAATTTGACAGTAATTTTTTTGTTTTTAGAGCTTTTATCAGCAACGATTCTTTTTTCATAACTTTTTATAAAACAAAGAGCATTTTTCCTGTTCTCGCAATGGTAAATTACACCCTGAAGTATGTATCTTTTTTTATTCTTAAGCGCTGGTAATTTAAGTTTTTTTAAAGAAATTTCTTGCCAATCAAAACTCGCTACTAAGTCAGCTTCATTTTTATCTGTTATTCTAAGCAAGTTTATAAAACTGGGAGCTGAATCATTTAATTTCCAATTTTTACTGATATCAATATCAATAGTGATCTTTTGATTAGCCGCAAGCGTGATTTTTTCACTATATTGAAGATTTGGTAGATATTCTAAGAAACTTTTTTTAGGTAGCTTTAATTGCGGAATAATGTCAATAATTTTTGATGATAAATCACTTCTATTTGTTTCAATGATTCTATTATTATTTGAATCAACAATAAATAAACGACTTGGGGTTGCAAATATACCATTTGGTTCATCAAATTTACTATGTTTTTGAGCACCAACATCTTCTCCTACCCTACCGCCAGTAAGAGTATTTAACCTTTTATTGCTAAAACTGTATTTTCTAATGGAATGGTTAAAGCTATCTGTGATATAAATTCCCGTTTCATCAACATCCAAACCAAGAGGGTTTTGCAACATTGCTTCTTTTTTATCCCCATCTTTAAAACCTCTTAATTCTTTGCCATTACCAATTAAGGTTTTAACTTTATTTCCTTTATCGATCACTCTTAAAGTAGAAGTAGCGGAATCAAGAAAATAGATTTTATCGTTATGAACCGATATACCAGAAGGTTTTGATAACAAGTTGTCTGGGTATTTACCATCCTTATTGCCGCTTTCACCATTTCCAGCCAATATTGCGATCTTCCTATTTTTTAAATTATATGACAATATTTGATTTGAACCAAGATTAGCAATAATCAAACTATTTTTCCTTATATCAATATCGCTTGGAAAATATAATTTAATTTTATCAGCTAATTTATCCCCTCTAAAGCTTAGTATAGATCCCTTTTGGCCATTTCCTAGTAGAGTTGATACTTTTTCTTTTGTGAAGTCCACTATTCTAATGGCATGATTTCCAGTATCCGCTACAAATAATTTATTTTCATAAAATACCAAGCCGTGCGGCATGTTAAAAGACGAAGTAATAAAGTCACCGTCATCAAATAAAGCATCTCCTGACCCAATTTTGGTAATGATTTTTCCCGAAAGGGTACTAACAATAATATTATTTTGAGCGGCGTTTGAAATGAATAATGCTGGTAGTTGTTTATGATTTTTATAAGTGAAGCTTTTTGCATAAGATATTTTACTTGGGAAAAATAATACATTTCCCAGTGTATCATTTTTTGCTAATCTTAGTGGTACTGGTTTGCGATTAAGAGAGAATTTATTTCCATCAATAAGTTTTTTAATATCTTTTTTAAGGTTTTTTGATATCTCATCATTGCCTTGATATTTTTTATAAATTTTTCCTTTTGGAGAAAGCAACACCACAGTTGGCCAAGTTTTTATTTCAAAATGTTTAAGTAATTTTAAATTATCGTCATTAATAACCGGGTAAGTGATATCATGTTTGATAACAGATTTTTTGACCGAGGATTGGCGTTTTTCATTTTGGAATTTTGAAGAATGAACGCCAATCAACAAAATTCTATTGCCAAATCTCTCTTGAAGCTTTTTCATTTCTGAAATTCCTTCTAAACAGCTAATACAAGAAGAATTCCAAAAATCTAAAACAATTATTTTATCTTTTAATAATTTATTCGATAAGGGTTTCGAAATATTAATTAATTTATCTCTTTTAATTAATGTAAGATTATCAGTTTGAGGATCTGTAAAGGGCGCAGATTTAAACAGATAAAGAAATAAGTTAAAAATAGAGTAAAAAACAATAAATAAAGCTACCATGAACATTAGTAGAGACTTGTCTTTATAACTTAATTTCATTTTTAACATTATTTGATAGGTAAAAAAAATGCCCGACGTCTACTGACGTCGGGCATTCTCAATTCTATTAATAGAATTCGCCTCTTCTGGCTTTCTTACGTCTAGTAATATTTTCTTCTCTTTTGCGCTTTTTCATTTCACTTGGCTTTTCATAGGCTTTTCTTCTTCTAGCTTCTTTAACTAGACCCTCTTTTTGAGCTTTTTTTCTGAAATTTCTAATTGCCATTTCAATATTACTACGACCTTGAACTACAACATCCATTGCTTACTTTACCTCCTTTTAGGTGCGTTTAAGATTAATATTTAAAAACTAAACTTCTGGATCAATCCAAGATATATTTCCATCTTTACGATGATAAACAACGTTTAGTCTATTGTTTTCTATATTTACAAAAACTAATGCTGGCAGATCTGCTAAATCCATTTTCATGATAGCTTCGTCTACTGTAAGTTTTTCTATCGCAGTGTGTTTTTCATTTATTACGTTATGAGACTGATTTTGCACCTCTTCTTCGATTACTTCCTCTTCCATTTCCTCGAAAACATCGTAAGACAGTGGCGGAAGTATATATTTTTTTGCATCTGCAATTGTATAATCAGGTTCTTGATCTTTTATACTCTTTGCTTGACGGCGATAGTTAACTAAACGCCTTTTATAACGCCTAAGTTGTTTTGCTGCTTTTTCACATGCTTCATTGAAACAGCCATAGACGTCTCCGCCTGAAGCATTTGATTTAACCGCAATACCACCCTTTACACCTTCATTAACTGAAATCATTACTTTGAATAAATTTCCGTCTTTACTAAAATGAACTTCAGCATCAACAGCATTTTCAAAATATTTTTTGACAGCACGTTCAAGATTTTCTTCAACAAATTCTGTCAGCGATTGCCCTACCTCAATACCTGCTCCAGTTACTCTTATTTGCATAAATTAATTCTCATTATTTTTTAAGACATATTGTAATATGCCACCTGATTTGTAATAGTTGACTTCGTTACTAGTATCAAGACGGCATATAAGATCTACTTCTTTTTTTGAACCGTCAAGTCTTGTTAAAACTAGTTTTAACTCTTGTCTCGGACTAATGTTAGAGTCGATTCCTAAGATATCAACCTTTTCATTGCCAGTAATAGTAAGTTTCGCTATATTATCACCTTCCTTAAAACATAAAGGCATTACACCCATTCCAATTAGATTAGATCGATGTATTCTTTCAAAACTCTCAGCAATGACTGCTTTTACACCCAAAAGTAGCGTTCCTTTAGCTGCCCAGTCTCTGGAAGATCCAGTCCCATATTCTTTTCCGGCAAATACTACTAAAGGCGTATTATTTTTTTTATATTGATTCGCTGCATCAAAAATAGTGATCACTTCATCAGAATTAGGTAATTTTGTGTAACCACCTTCTTTCTTGCCACCAAGCATTTGATTTTTAATTCTGATATTAGCAAAAGTACCACGCATCATTACTTCGTGATTTCCTCTTCTTGCACCATATGAGTTAAAATCTTTTTGCTCAACCCCATTTTCTTTTAAATATTTGGCAGCTGGTGAATCAGGGGCAATTGATCCTGCAGGAGAAATATGATCGGTTGTAATTGAATCAGAAAAAGTAGCTAAAATGGATGCGCCCTCGATATTTTTAGCATTTTCCTTACCAATATCATCGAAAAAGCTTGGCAATCTGATATAAGTACTATTTTGATCCCAGTTATAAGTATCTGATTTTTCTACTCTAATATCTTGCCAGATTTTATCACCCTCAAATAATCTAGCGTATTTTTTAGCAAATACTTCACGAGTGATATTTTGATTAATTATTGACTCAATTTCTGAATTTTTTGGCCATAAATCTTTTAAATAAACATCATTACCATTTTGATCTTTGGTAATTGGATCCTTATTTAAATCTAAATTTAAGGTTCCAGCCAGAGCATAAATCACAACCAATGGCGGAGAAGCAAGATAGTTTGCCTTCACTAATTGAT
>JADHOZ010000073.1 GCA_016778745.1 Rickettsiales bacterium | reverse complement strand
TTATATTTTTTCTGAACCAATTCCTGAGAAATGTCATTTTCTCCTGTTCTTATTATTTTTAATTTAGAAGATTTGACGGATTTTTCATTGATCAAATTATTTAAAATAATTGATCCCATTTTACCGCATCCTAGGAATAGAGTGTTCATTGATTATTTGTGATTTATGGATGAATGCATGGACGAGGACGTAACTCCCCATCCAACATATTTTAAAACACCAATGATGAACTCAACATTGGTTTCAGTCTTCGACCACTATTCATACCTATTATTACGCTTTTCTATCAGCAATTTCTTGCTTAATTGAACCAATGGCTTTCGCTGGGTTTAGCCCTTTAGGGCAAGCATTCGCACAATTCATAATTGTGTGGCAACGATATAATTTAAATGGATCCTCAAGAGCATCTAGCCTTTCAGCTTTTGCTTCATCTCTAGAGTCTTGAATCCATCTTTGTGCTTGTAGCAAAATAGCTGGTCCTAAGTATTTATCGCCGTTCCACCAGTAACTCGGGCAAGAAGTTGAACAACAAGCGCACATAATGCATTCATACAATCCGTCAAGCTTGGCCCTGTCTTCGGGAGATTGAAGCCTTTCTTTATTGAGATTTTGTGGCTCTTCAGCTTGTAGCCAAGGTTTGATTGATTTATATTGTTCATAAAAGTGAGTTAAGTCAGGAACCAAGTCTTTAACAACTGGCATGTGTGGTAGTGGGTAAATTTTGACATCACTTTTTTTGCACTCATCAATTGATTTAGTGCATGCTAAAGTATTAGTGCCGTCAATATTCATTGCGCAAGATCCGCAAATCCCTTCGCGACAAGACCTTCTGAACGTTAAAGATGAATCGTGCTCAGATTTAATCTTAATGAGAGCATCTAAAACCATTGGTCCACATTCATCGATGTCAATTTCATATTTGTCAATATAAGGATTTGTTTGATCCTCATCTTCTGGATCATAGCGGTATATTTCAAAAACTCTGACATTTTTTGCAGATTCTTTTGCTTTATATGTTTTGCCAGCTTTTTTGTCTATTCTTGAATTTTTATCTAATTTAAACTCTGCCATTTTATAAAAACATTAATTAGTAAACTCTTTTCTTGGGTGGAAATGATTGAACTCTGTTGGTCAGAGGTTTCAAATTCACTTCACGGTGATCTTTTTTGATTTTTCCTTTATCGTCACACCAAGCAACGGAGTGTTTCATCCAGTTTTTGTCATCTCTGTCTGGATAGTCATCTCGCGCTTGAGCGCCACGACTTTCTTTTCTGTCTAGTGCACACTGAATTGTCACCATAGCTTGCGATCTTAGATTATCTAACTCTAAAGCCTCGATTAAGTCTGAGTTCCATATAAGTCCGCGATCTTTAATTTTAATATCTTCATACTTATTAAAGATTTTGGTCATTTTTTCACAACCTTTAGACAAAGATTCCTCAGTTCTAAATACTGCGGCATGAGATTGCATACAAGCTTGCATTTCAGCTCTTATTTCGGCAGTTGAAGACGAGCCATTAGAATTTCTAACTTTATCTAATCTAGCCAAAGATTCTTCGCCAGCATTTGCGGCTAATTCTGGTTTGGTTGCTCCTGGTTCAATTATTTCAGCCGCTCTAATTGCTGCCGATCTACCAAATACGACTAGGTCAAGTAATGAGTTGGAGCCAAGTCTGTTAGCGCCGTGAACTGATACACAAGCAGCTTCGCCAATTGCCATTAATCCTGGCACAACTTTTTCTTTTCCTTTGGAAATGTCTAAAACTTCTGCTTTATAGTTAGTTGGAATACCGCCCATATTATAATGCACTGTCGGAAGAACGGGAATGGGTTCTTTGGTAACATCAACACCTGCAAAAACTTTTGCAGTTTCAGAAATACCCGGAAGCCTTTCGTGTAAAACTTCTGGATCCAAGTGGTTAAGATGCAAATAAATGTGGTCTTTATTTGGTCCAACACCGCGTCCTTCTAGTATTTCCATGGTCATTGAACGAGATACAACGTCTCTACTAGCTAGGTCTTTTGCACTTGGTGCATATCTTTCCATAAATCGTTCGCCTTCTGAATTAACCAGATATCCACCTTCACCTCTGGCACCTTCTGTAATCAAGCACCCAGAACCATAAATACCAGTAGGGTGGAATTGTACAAATTCCATATCCTGTAATGGCAATCCAGCTCTGAGAACCATACCGCCACCATCTCCTGTACAAGTGTGAGCAGAAGTAGCTGAGAAGTAGGCTCTTCCATACCCACCAGTTGCTAAAACAACCATGTTAGATTTAAATCTATGGATAACGCCGTCTAAAAGATTAAGTGCCATCACGCCTTTGCAAACGCCATTTTCCATGATTAAGTCAAGCGCAAAATATTCAATAAAGAATTGCGCGTTATGTTTAAGAGATTGCTGATAAAGAGTATGTAATATAGCGTGACCGGTTCTATCTGCTGCTGCACATGTTCTTTGCGCAGGTCCGCCTTCACCAAATTCCTTGGTCATTCCACCAAATGGTCTTTGGTAAATTTTGCCTTCTTTGGTTCTGGAAAATGGTACGCCATAATGCTCAAGCTCGATAATAGCATCAGGAGCTTCTGAGCACATATATTCGATTGCATCTTGGTCTCCTAACCAATCAGAACCTTTAATAGTATCGTACATATGCCATCTCCAATCGTCATCACCCATATTGCCAAGTGCCGCAGAAATACCACCTTGTGCAGCTACCGTGTGTGAACGTGTTGGGAAAACTTTTGAAATACATGCAGTTGACAGGCCTTTTTGCGCCATCCCAAAGGTAGCGCGTAAACCGGCGCCACCAGCACCAACTACCACTACATCAAATTCGTGGTCTATAACATTATAATTACCTATTTTTGTTTCTGACATGATTTAATTATCCGATTAAGTGAAGTCTAATAATTGCAACCACTACTGAAATAGCAGTTACAATCGATAAGAAATTAACTAACATTATGTAAAAATGCATTTTTGTCTTATTACTAATGTAATCTTCGATAACAACTCTTAAGCCTAAGGAACCGTGATATAAAGAAGTAGTAATTAACAAAATACCCATGATTGCATTTAGCGGGTAAGCAAAAAAGATTGGTAAATATCCTTGTGGATCTTGAACAATTTGCACAAACGAGAGGACAAGCCAGATAATAAGAGGAATCAGAGCAATAGCTGAAATTCTTTGCATTAACCAGTGGTGGGAACCGGTTTTGGTTGATGGAGCGATTTTTGACATAATAATATATTATTAGTAATAGTTAAAATAAATTACAGCAACAATGGTTAGCACTGTAAGAATCTTAGCAATGGCAATAACCAAAAAACCGTTCGTTTGCGCTTGCTTCTTTTCAAAACCTTTACCAATATCCCAAAATAAATGTCTAATACCATTTGTAAAATGGTAATAAAGAGAGAAAGTCATCGCAATTGCCGCGCCAATGAACACAATATTAAAAATCTTTTTAATGAGGCAATCACATTGCTCTTGTGTTTCAAGGGTGTTTATTTGGTAAGTATAGTAAACAATGTACCAAGAAATAAGAATAACCGAAACGTAAAGTAAAATTCCGGTTAGGCGATGCATGATTGAAGTAAGAGAAGAAATACTCCAAGCATAAATTTGTAAATGTGGTGAGGTTGGCATTTTTTTATTAGACACTGTTTTGAAGATTTATTTAAAAAAAATAATACAAGTTTTTTAAAAATATTAAAACTTGAATTACTCTTTACAAGCTTTAATTTAAATGTTCTGCATGATAATTATTATCAAAAATAATGAAAAAAATAATAGCTTTTAATTTAGGTTCAAACATAGGAAAAAGAGAAAAATATTTAGAATTAGCAACTTCAATTCTAATTAATGATCTTGGATTAATGAAGATTGAAAAATCGCATATATTTGAGAGCAAGGCAATGCTACTTGAAGACTCCCCACAAGAATGGAATAAAAAATTCTACAACATATCAATCGCCGCCAAAATTTGCTTAGAAAAATTTCCGCCCGAGAAAATCTTATCCAAAATAAAAATAATAGAAAAAGAAGTAGGCCGAATTGACAGAGGAAAATGGGCGCCAAGAGAAATTGATATTGACATATTGTTAATTGAAGGAGTAAACATAAATGAAAAAGATGGCCCGATCATTCCGCATTACGATTTAGAAAATAGAGAGTTTTTTGTGAAGACGCTGGAAGAGGTGTTGCCTAATTGGAAGGATTTTGTTTAGCTGGCAAAAACGTTACCAAAAATACCCTTGAAAAAAATAAGGTCATAATTAACTGATCAATATTCAACCAACAATATTGAGGTAGCATTATGAATATTGAAAAATACACTCAAAAAACACAGTCAATCCTACAGTCCGCACAAACAATTGCACTAAGTCAGTCTAGTCAAAAATTCTTGCCAGAACATCTTTTATTGGCAATGCTAGAAGATTCAGAAGGTTTTAGTGAAAAACTAATAACATTGACTGATGGCAATATTGATATTTTAAAAATAGAAAATGACAAAAACATCAATACCATTCCCAAAGTTCAAGGAAGTGGTGCCGCAAATATTACAATGTCGCAAGAGCTAGCCAGAATATTGATGCTAGCTGAAAAATTAGCACATCAAAATGGCGATGAGTTCGTGACGTTAGAATTCTTATTATTAGCAATCCTTCAAGACAATAATAATAAAGCTGCCAGTGCTTTAAAGTTATCTGGCGTGACAGTGCCAGCTTTAAAATCAGCCATTGAAAAAATTAGATCAGGCAAAAAGGCTTCATCGGCATCAATTGAGGGAACCTACAAATCCCTAGAAAAATACGCCAAAGATCTAACGGAGTTAGCCAAGCAAGGAAAAATTGATCCCGTTATTGGCCGCGACGAAGAAATCAGACGTTCAATGCAAGTACTTTCGCGCAGAACAAAAAACAACCCGGTCCTAATTGGTGAACCGGGAGTTGGTAAAACAGCGATTGTTGAAGGTCTAGCGCAAAGAATAGTAAAGGGAGATGTTCCAGACACTTTAAAAAACAAAGTCATAATGGCTCTTGATATGGGGGCATTAATTGCTGGCGCAAAATTCCGTGGTGAATTTGAAGAAAGGCTCAAAGCAGTCCTCAATGAAGTAGAAAATAATGACAATATTATTTTGTTTATTGATGAATTACATCTCCTTGTGGGAGCTGGAAAAACAGATGGTGCAATGGACGCATCAAACTTACTAAAGCCAGCTCTTGCTAGAGGCGATTTACATTGTATTGGTGCCACTACTTTAGATGAATACAGAAAATACATTGAAAAAGACCAGGCCTTGGCCAGAAGGTTTCAATCTGTCTATACCAAAGAACCAACCGTCGAAGACACTATTTCAATTTTGCGTGGTATTAAAGAAAAATACGAAGTGCATCATGCGGTAAAAATAAAAGATTCTGCCTTGGTAGCTGCCGCAACAATGTCTGATCGCTACATTACTGACAGATTTTTACCAGATAAAGCAATCGATTTAATCGACGAAGCGGCAAGCGCATTAAAAATAGAGGTTGATTCCAAACCAGCTGAATTAGACGAAATGGATCGAAAAATCATCCAGCTAAAAATAGAAGCCGAAGCTCTTAAAAAAGAAGATGACGCGCTTTCAAAAACCAAACTTGAAAAAATCAATAAAGAGCTAAAAGGCCTAGAAGAAAAATCTTCGGAGATGAACTCAACGTGGCAGGCCGAAAAAATGAAAATCAATAAAGTAAATAAATTAAAAAGCGACATTGAAACAGCAAAATTCGAACTTGAAAAATCGCAACGCGAAGGCAACCTAGCAAAAGCGAGTGAAATACAATACGGCAAATTACCAGAGCTAGAAAAAGAATTAGTAAAACTAGAAACCGATGTTGAAAAAAACCTTATTAAAGAGTCAGTTTCCGAGGACGACATCGCTGCCATAATCTCAAAAACCACCGGCATACCGCTAGACAAATTAATGGAAGGTCAAAAAGAAAGGCTTCTAAAAATGGAAGAACTTCTTCAAAAACGTGTTGTTGGTCAAGATAAAGCTCTCAGTGCCATTTCAAATGCCGTTAGAAGATCCAGAGCTGGTTTACAAGACCAAAACAGACCCATTGGTTCATTCTTATTCCTGGGTTCAACGGGTGTGGGTAAAACCGAGGCCTCAAAAGCGCTAGCCGAATTTATTTTTGATGATGAATCAGCCATGCTCAGAGTAGATATGAGTGAATATATGGAAAAACAT
>JADHOZ010000072.1 GCA_016778745.1 Rickettsiales bacterium | reverse complement strand
GTTAATTGCGATCAGATAGATACGGCGAATGGTTACGTTGATGATGGTAGTGGAAATCCTGTGATGAGTTGTCTGGTTTCCTTAGTTGGCATTAGTGAGACTGTTGTTACTTTTGGTAGCGGTAGTTTAAATTGTACTGGTAATTTTGAAGGCAACATAAGTTACAATTGTGACTCTAGTAGGAATTTGAATGAATCTGGATCTTGTGATTGTAAAGCTGGCTATAGTTTATTAAGTAACTGTACGCAATGCGATGTGGGCTATTCTAATATTAATGGTCAATGTCAACCAGTATGTGAATTTAATAATGTTACTGGTATTTCTCAGGGCAGGGAAGTGAACTATACTACGTCAAATAGCTCTATTTCGTGTGATGTTACTGGTTACACAGGTTCTGTTACGTATAATTGTGTAGGAGCAACATTATCGGTTGTTAGTAATAGTTGTTCGTTAGAACCAGCATGCACTGGTGGCTCTGTTACCACTATTGGTAGCGAAAAAATACATATTTTTAACTCAAATTCTTCGCTAAATTGTACTAGGGCAGTTGATAATGTTAAGATATTAGTTGTTGGCGGTGGCGGTGGTGGCGGTAGAAGTACTGGCGGTGGTGGTAATACTGGTTCCGGCGGTGGCGGTGGTGGAGTATTTTATACTGATAGCGCTACCTTAACTTCTGTTACCTATAGTGTTAATGTTGGTTCTGGTGGTGCTGCTAGGTCAGGAAATAGTACGGGTCGTGGAAATAATGGCGCAGAAACTAAATTTAGTGGTGGTGGAATTACTATTCGGGCTTATGGAGGTGGAGGTGGTAGTGGTTTTAATAGCGGGCAGGGTTCAAGCGGTGGTTCAAGCGGTGGTAGCCATTGTGCTGCTAAGGCTAATGAAACAAAAGGATCCTATTCGGGAGTCAGTGGCACATTAATGGGTAGTAAAGGTGGAGGTGGTAGTAATACTTGTGTCGCTGGATCTGGGGGGGGTGGTGCTGGTGGAGAAGGTAGTATGGGTAGTAGTAATAAAAATAATGGTGGTAGCGGTGGACAAGGATATCGATCTTCAATTTCTGGTGCTAGCGATTATTATGGTTCAGGAGGTGGGGGAAGTGGTAATAATAGCGGTGGTAGCGGCGGTACAAATGCTGGTAATGGCAGGTCCCTTTCGCCAAATGCGGTTAATAATAAAGGTGGCGGCGGTGGTGGTGGCGGCTCAAATTATAATGGTGGAGCCGGTGGAAAAGGTGTTGTTATTATTAGATATACTAATGATTAGATAGGTAATAGTTTAAAATGAATATTAATATTGTATCGGTTGGTAAATTTGGTAGATCTGCTTTAGCTGATTTGTTTTATGATTATATTAAGAAAATAGGTTGGAAAGTCTCGTTAGTGGAATTGGAGCCAAAAACTTCTAATAATTTAGATCTTAAAAAGAAAAAAGAATTAGAAGCAGCTTTCATGTTAAAATATATTGATAAATCAGCCAAAATAATTGTTTTGGATGAATATGGTAAGCAGTTTCGTAGCAAGGAATTTTCCGCTTTGTTAAATAATTTTGCCATTAATGGTGACTCAAATGTTATTTTTGTTATTGGTGGCGCAGATGGTTTGGCAGATGAGATTTTAAATATGGCGCATCATAAAATGTCATTATCAAAAATGACCTTACCACATTTAATGGTGCGAGTTATTTTGGCTGAGCAGTTGTATCGCGGATATTCGATCATTAATAATCACCCATATCATCGTGAGTAAAAAGCCTCTAGCAGATAAAATTAGACCGACAAAATTTAGTGAAGTTATTGGGCAGGATCATCTTTTTGGTGAAGATGGTGCTTTGAGTATTGTTGAAAAATCAAAAAATGTGCCATCAATTATTTTTTGGGGTCCAACAGGAGTTGGTAAAACGACAATTGCCAAAATTTTGGCTAAGATTTCTAAATGTACTTTTGTGTTTTTGTCGGCTATTAACTCTGGGGCGGCGGACATTCGGAAAACAATTGCTGATTTAAAACGATCAGAAAATAAAACCATTTTGTTAATTGATGAGATTCATCACTACAATAAGACGCAACAAGATTTATTTTTGCCTGCAATTGAGGATGGGTCCATTATTTTAATTGGCACTACTACTGAGAATCCGTCTTTTCATTTGAATTCGGCTTTGCTTTCGCGTTGTAAAGTTTTGACTTTAAATAGTTTGGAAGATGAGGATTTATTAAAAATAATTTCTAGGGCGCAAGATATTGAAGAAAAAAAATTGCCTCTCGATGAAGAGGTGAAAAATCAGCTTGTTGGTTTGTGTTGTGGTGATGCAAGATATTTGCTTAATGCGTGCGAAGAATTATTTAGTTTGGATGTAAAAGAAAATCTTACTTTTGATAAGCTTTACAATGTGATTTCTAAGAGAGCAGCTCATTTTGATAAGGGCGGGGATTTTCATTATAATTTGATCAGTGCTTTTCACAAATCTTTGCGCGGTTCTGATGTCAATGCTGCATTATTTTATTTAGCGAGAATGTTGGAGGCAAAGCAAGATCCGTTTTACATTTTAAGAAGAATGGCGCGTTTTGCCACCGAGGATATTGGTTTAGCTGATCCTAATGCATTGTTGCAAGTAATGGCAGCAGTTGAGAATTATAAATTTTTGGGTAGCCCAGAAGGAGATTACGCTTTGAGTCATGCTTGTATTTATTTAGCAACTGCTCCAAAGTCCAATGCGAGTTATTTGGCGCATAAAAGTGCAATTAAATTAGCGCAAAATTATACTAATATTATGCCGCCAAAAAATATTTTAAATGCACCAACTAAATTGATGAAAGAGCAGGGCTATCATGAAGGATATATTTATGATCATGATGTAGCGCATTGTTTTTCTGGGCAAGAATTTTTTCCTGAAGAAGTGCTAAACAAAGATGGCAGACCAGAATTTTATCAGCCAAATGAAAGAGGCTTTGAAAGAGATATTAAGAAGCGAATGGACTATTGGAAAAAATTAAAGTCATCTTAAAGACGATGCGCCTTAGAGAGAGGGTCAATTTCTTGCAGGTACCTGCAAGAAATTAAAAAAATACTATTAATTTGTATGATTCACTAACCTTATTACAATAAAACTGTCAGAACAACTTAAAACTATTACAAATTATTTCTTACTTTACCTTTTTTAAACCAGCCATTTCCAATATTGGAATGAGTTCCAAATCTTAACTCATCAAAAAAGTAAATTTCCATGTCTTTATCAAGATTTTTGACCATATTTTGGAGTTTTTTTAAATGCCAATTGATTATTTGGATCGGATTTATAATGCTTTTTTCTAGAAGTCTCGTAACTAAACCCGCATGATTTAATAATATTATTTCCATAAATTAAGTATCTAGTTTAGGGTAAATAGTATAAGTATAAGTTTAAGTCGTAATACAAAATTCATCTAAACGATCAAGTGAAGTTGATCTTGAAATCTGAGACGAAGTTGGACTTGAAATCTGAGGCGAAGTTGGCATCATTTTTAATCTTATATCAATAACTGCTAAAGCTATAAATTCAAGATCTGACTCATCTAAAATTAAATCATTGGAATATTCTAACTTCATTCTAGCAATAAGATCTTTCTTTATTTCATCTTCTGCACTAGCTGGAGAATTATTCAGGGTTTCGTCGATTGGCATCGCAATATCATCATCTTGTGACGATAATTCTAAATTCTCATCAACTTGTTTAATTTCAGCAAGACTAAATTCTACTTTACTTTGAAACTCCTCGTATAATTCTTTGAACCGTTCATGTCTTTCATCATATTTCTGCTTAAATTTTGTGTCATCCCCAAATTCTGAATTATCTTCTAAATATTTATCATTTTTTAAACCTAACAGACTATTTTCTCTACTTAATAGTAGGGCCACAGCCGCATTAGCTTTAATTTTAGATTTAACATCACATTTTGATTCTAAATCTGATTCATATTTTTTCTTAAAATATTCGATAAATTTTTCCTTGAATTGCAATAACCTATCACAATCATCCTTAATATCTTCAGGAAAATGACCTTGGTTAAAAGGGCTTGATAATGAGTAATATTGCCTAAACCTCTCATAATTAAATGCTGATTTCTCTTCTGAGAATTGTTGTTCTTCCAATTGTTCTGCAAAAAAAGGTAAAATCAAATCTAGAGTCCTCCAATCATTTTTTTTAATAATTTTCCTTATCGCACTATCAGAAAAACTAACGCAATAAAATAAAGGATGAGACTCTTCTGCAAAGTTAGAAAATTTTATCAAATTAACAACAACACTATGACGACCTTTTCTAAATTCAGCTATTTGGTTTATTATATCAAAATATCCATTATCAAAAATTTCATCACTATAATCGATACTGGTCATCAACATACGTATCATACCACAATCATCTTTTCTTATCGCCTGTAAAAGGATAGGATTATTACCAGGTGTACTTTTAGTAATTATAGTTTTTCTTATATTAACATCCTCAAAAGACTTTATAAAAAAATTAAGTAGATCAATATTATCAATAGAAGCAGCGTTATGACATTGTTGATGGCCATATTTATTTGATAATTGATAATAAAATTCCAAATTATCTGCTACTAAAAGTTTAAATAAAGGCTTACAATATTTACTACGCTTTTCATTAAGAGCAAGTCCATTCACAATATCAAACAAATTTTGACTATAGGTTCGATTGGTAAAGCCTTCATTAATAGAGAAAGCATCAGGCATATTTCTCCTATAATTTAAAGATTTTCCGACAAAAAACTCAAATAAATTAGAATAATCCTGATCCATTCTAGAAATAACTACTAATTTAGAAATTGCTTCGTTAGCAGTATTAGTTTCTTTGTATATTTGATCAACGAAATTATTACCACCATCATATTTTGATAAAATGCTTTCAAATTCCGTATTTAAAGACTCAAGATTTTCCCTATATTTATTTTCAGCATTAACCAACTCCTGAAAAAAATGATTAATTTTTTCTAAAAGACCCTGTTCATTATTATTCATAATCTAAACAAATGTTTCAAAAGCAGGAAAGGTAAATGGAAAAAACTTCTTGTCAATTTTTTTTAAAAAACAGTAAAAATGATAATAACATAAACAAAAATGCAAAAAATAAATGGCCATATTTTAAGAAAATTGTGTCATCAAGCCTATTAATCATTGCCACATCCAAAATTCTCTCTTCATTTAAAGCAATTTTATTAACCACCCTACCAAAAGGATCAATATAAGCACTAATTCCGCTATTAGCAGCGCGAATTAGAGAAATTCCATATTCAATTGCACGCATTTTTTTTGGGGGGTCAGACCCCGAAATGGTTAAAATGACGACTTCGGGGTCTGACACCGAAATGGTTAATTGTTTGTTAGTTGTTGATTAGTTTGTAGATTATTCCATCATTTAATGCTTCAAAAGAGGCGTCGACAATATTTTGAGAAACACCAATGGTTGACCATTTTGTTTGTCCATCACTTAGCTCAATTTGCACTCTAGTTATTGCTTTGGTACCGTCCATTGGTGTTAAGATTCTTACTTTGTAGTCGGTTAAATAGACGTCTTTTAAAGTTGGGTATTTTTTTATTAAGCATTTTTTCAAGGCATTGTCGATTGCGTTTACAGGGCCATTTCCTTCGGCTACTTTGAGAATTATTTCGTCATCTATTTTTACTTTAACTGTTGCTTCGGAAACTAAGGTTAGCTTGCCATTAGCGTTAAATCTTCTTTCATCTAATGCTCTAAAACCCAATAATTCAAAAAATTTAGGTACAATTCCTAATGTTCTTTTAACTAATAATTCAAAGCTAGCATCAGCGGAGTCATAGGCGTAGCCTTTAGCTTCAAGTTCTTTTACTTTGTCAACTAAATCGGCGATTTGGCTGGTTTTGGTATTTTGTGGAAATTGAATATTTAATTCTTTGAGACGATTGACAATATTTGACCTTCCTGCTTGGTTTGAAACCATGATCAATCGGCAATTCCCTACCAATTCTGGTTTGATGTGTTCGTAACTTTCAGGGTTTTTGGCAACCGCAGACACATGAAGACCACCTTTGTGGGCAAAGGCAAATTTGCCAACAAAAGGGGCAAAATTGTTTCTTGGTTTATTTAGTAGGTCATCTAAAAAATGCGAGGTTTTGGTTAGATTTTTAATTGCTTCATCAGACACTGATAGCTCGTATCCTAATTTTAATTTTAATATTGGAATTAAGCTGGTTAAGTTGGCATTGCCGCATCTTTC
>JADHOZ010000071.1 GCA_016778745.1 Rickettsiales bacterium | reverse complement strand
GATTCAAAGGATGACCAAAAAAGATTTATACAAGCTACTTTTAAATGGAAAAGAAAAAAAATTACTATCATGAACGGCTATTTTCCTCAGGGAGAAAATAGGTCCCATGAAACAAAATTTCCAAAAAAAATAAAATTTTATGATGATTTAGAAAATCACATCAAAAAGCTTAAAAAAGTTGAAGAGAATTTGATTGTAATGGGAGATTTTAATGTTGCTCCTACAGAATTAGATATTGGGATAGGGGAACAAAATGCAAAAAGGTGGTTACGGGATGGAAAAACTGCATTTCTTCCTGAAGAAATTGAGATGTGGAATAAAATTAAAGACTTGGGTTTTGTAGATTCATGGAGAAAACAAAATCCTGAAGAGGGATCAATATATTCATGGTTTGATTACCGCTCAAGAATGTTTGATGATGATCCCAAAAGAGGATTACGAATTGATCACATACTATTATCAAAAAATATAGAGGACGCAATTCTTAATACTGGAATAGATTACTCTGCTAGAGCGATGGAAAAACCATCGGACCATTGTCCGATTTGGCTAGAATTAAAATAAAGTTTTTAAGAAATTCTCTGTTTTCTTTTTGATTTAAAAAATTTTCTAAGAAGATCAGAGGATTGCTCGTGCAGATGTCCTCCACTAAAAAGCACTTTATGATTAAGATAATCTCTGTCTAGAAATTGATCAATTGATGTAATGGCTCCTGTTTTTGGTTCATGTGCACCAAAATACAGGGAATCAATTCTGGCATCTATTATTGCTTTTGCACACATATGACATGGCTCAAGGGTTACATAGATGTCACAACCAATTAACCTATAATTTTTTATATGTTGACTTGCTTCATTAATTGCATTGATTTCTGCATGAGAGGAGACTGAATTTTTTGTCTTGACTTGGTTAAAGCCCCGGCCGATAATTTTTCCCCTTTTTACAACTATTGCGCCCACTGGAACCTCATCATTGTCAAATGCTAATTTAGCCATATCAATGGCCTCATCCATGAAATGCTTAATATAATTATTTTCTATGGACAAATTTTATAATTAGGTTTTTCAAAGAAATTTAGCCCATTCTCTTAGCGGCCTTCTTTCAGATTTCAAGGAGTTAACTACAGCATTATCATCTCTATACCCTATTGCCATGCCGCAAAATAATATATCGCTGTCTTCAGCTTTTACAAACTCAGAAACACTATCATGTTTCATTGACCAAGCTTCTTGAGCACAAGTGTCTAATCCAGCTTCTTTTGCTAACAACATAAAGGTTTGTAAAAACATTCCTAGATCAGACCATTGAGGGGGACCCATTTGTCGATCAACATAGCAGAAAAAAGCACAAGGTGCTCCAAAGAATTTAAAGTTCTGCATAACTTGATTCAATCTTGCGTCCTTATCATCTCTTGCTATGCCTAATAGTTCATACATTTGTTCACCAAGTTCATACCTAGATGTTCTGTAAGGCTCTTTAAGTTTTGGAGGATAGATATCGTATGCTGGAAGCTCAGGCTTTGTCCAATTCCCTTGAAATTCAAGAAAATTATTCATTGCTGAATTATTAATTACATATATTTTCCAAGGTTGGAGATTACCACCAGAAGGCGCCCTGCTTGAAAGCATCAGTAATTTTTCAATTAACTCATTTGACACCTCCTGATTTGTAAAAGATCGAATTGATTTTCGTTCAAGGACTGCATCGGAAACTAACATATATCACCTATAAGATATCAAATAACCTGTCACTTGATTCTACTGTAAGTATATAAATATTGGCAAAATAATAATTTTTAATCTTAATATAAGCCTCAGCTACTTACCTCTCTAAGAGATTGTAAAAATGATTAATGAATTTGCCTACGCTTAAGGATTGAGGAAAATACCGCGCCTAGGATATAACCAGGCGCCTTAATAAGGTCCAATAAAATTCCAAGAGCGCCTATGGCAATCCATCTAAATGGAAATAAATAGTTTGGCTTTATGTTATTGGTCAATGGGAAAAAAATACCTCTATATAAAAATGAGGCTGTGATAATACATCCAAAAAAAATTTTAGTAACGTGAGGGAAGTACCATATGGATTCCTCAACCCAATCAGCGACAACGGCATTCCATCGATAAACAAAATACGAAATAATAATAAAAATTGCTAACTTTACAAAATTATTATTATTTGAAGGATTTTTTGAATAGCCTCTTAAAACACCTCTGTTAATTATAAAAGTTACGCAAGCTATGCAAATTATGCTTACCAAAAAAATCTTGGTAAGGTGAGGAATAAAAAAAATACTATCCCCACCGACAATAGAATTCCATTTTTGACTGATGATGAGGCCAAGCAATAAAGTCATACCAAGATATATGTCTCTGACATTGTTTTGGACGTCTAAAAATGATGTATAAATCTGATAAATGAAGAACTTCTTAAGAGTAGAAAATAAATTTACAGGTAAATTGGAGTAGCTAAGATAATTCTGTTCGGGCAAATGATATCTTAGATTATTTTTAATGCGTGTTTTCCACTCAACGTCACCTCCAGCTCTAACCCCTTCTTTGATTTTATAGCCATTCAAAAAATTAGTCTTTTTCATCAAGGTTCCAGGAGCGGTTTCATGCCCCAATCTTCCATAAGTCGATGCACGCAGAAGCTTTTGAAACTTCGTGGTAGCAAAATATTTAGTCTTGCCAAAAACAACATCACATTGGTAATGCTGCATTAGTCTCCAATAATCAGTAAGCCATTCTTTCTTAGGAATAGTTGTTGCATCTAGGAAACCTAACCAATCAGATGAAGCAATGGCAGCACCAGCATTAGTAGCCTCATATGGGAATGCTCTGCCAGGTGGAAATTTTTCTTTAAACCTTCTAAGAAAAGGTAAAGAAAAAATACTTTGAAGCAAGCGATCATACTTGTAAGCTTTGCCAACTCTTAGGTAGATGATTGGTATTGAAGAGCTTATTTTCTTCACTCCAATTTCAATTGCATTTGAAGAGCTTGAATCAGCTATAATAATTTCGCTTGGAGGGAGTGTTTGTGCGTGGATGCTAGAAATCAGCTCCTTGAGATGAATAAAATTATCAAGCGTTGGAACAATAATGCTAATCTTGGGGTTCGTCTCAATTGCTTTAAGCATAGCTATTCCTTATATGCTAAAACTGTCCAAAAGGCTCATTACTGTAAGAAGTTAATAGAAAATTTGACACATTAACACCTAAACTTTCATAGAAATTCTTGCATGAAGGATTGAGTTTAATGACCATTGATAAATTTGTAATTTTGAGGTTAATTAATGCCATATATATCCCTAGTAAATACTTTTTCATTGACATCATCAAGAGAAGCATCCGGCCGATTAGCTAAAATAATTTCACTTTTTTGTTTAAAGAACTCTATTGAGCTAACAACCTCACAATCAAACATTGAGCTCAAATTAACTAGGGGTTCATATATGAGGATAGTAATATTTTTATCTAATTCCTTAAGAGCTTGTATTACATCAACAATTGAAGATTCCCTAAAATTATCAGAGTTTTTTTTCATCGCAAGAAGATATATGCCAATTACTTTCTTATCCAAAGATGCAACATAATGTGCAATATATTTTTTTCTTGAGATGTTGCTTCTAATAATAGAGCTAAAAAGCTCCTGAGGTATGTCACCAAAATCTGATTCAAGTTGTTTTGTATCCTTGGGCAAGCAATATCCACCATATCCAAAAGATGGATTGCAATAATGAGCACCAATCCTCGGATCGCTTGTAACGCCATCTATAATAGACTGACTATCTAAATTACTTGCTAAAGCAAAGGTATCAAGCTCATTAAAAAAACTAATTCTTGTAGCTAAATAGGCATTTGAGAAAAGTTTTACCGCCTCTGCTTCACCACTTTCCATTAAAAATACCTCTGGATCATTTGAAGTAAATGATGCAAATAATTCTGCAATTTTTAATCCAAGTAGCTCGGTGTTTCCCACAATAATCCTACTTGGGTTCAGATTATCTTCAAGCGCACTTCCTTCTCTCAAAAATTCTGGAGAAAAAATAATTCGCAAATCTGGATAATTAACTTGAAGCCTTTGCGTGTAGCCTTGCGGAACGGTGGATTTTATTAGAATGGGAGAATTTATATTTTTTTCACTTATCTTAGAAATAACCGAGTCAAGTTGAGAGGTATCAAAAAATTTAGTAGATTCGCTGAAATTAGTTGGTAAAGCTAGGATAATAAGATCTGAGTCTGAAACAGCATCAGTTAGATCATAGTTTGTTTTTAAACGAAGTGTTTTGCTAGCAAAGAACTTATCTATATTTTCATCTCGAAGTGGGGATTTTTTGCTGTCAATCTGTTTGAGTTTTAATCTATCAATATCATAAAGAGTAACCTCTTTATCTTGGCTCAAAAGAACAGCTAATGAAAAACCAACATAGCCAGCTCCAATAATGGTAATTTTGTTAAACAAATTTCTTGCCTTTACATTAAAAAATTAAGTAACAATTATACTCTAAGAAAAATACGCTTTTTTTATTTTGAATAATTTGAAGATGCTAATTCTTACAGCATTCATTGCACACTAAAGACGTTGTATTCGTTCTGATGTTTTGTGATCTTAATTTGCAATCGCATCGATATAAAGATCACATACAAAATCTTGGTTAAATTCATTCTCAATCTTCTCTCGGCCTTTGGCCCCCATAATTCTAAGAGATTCATGTGGTAGTTTGAGCATCAATTCAATTTTATCTGACAGGTCAAGATAGTCGCCAGATTTGCATAAAAACCCAGTCACACCGTCCTTTATAACCTCTCTACAGCCTGGCACATCTGTAGCTATTAAAGGTCGGCCCATCGCAGCCGCTTCTAATAAAACCTTGGACGTCCCTTCTCGGTAAGACGGGAGTACTACGCAGCACGCTCTTTCAATATAAGTCACAACGTTATCAGTTTCGCCCAAATACTCAATTATTCCGTCTTTTTGCCATTCATCCATTTGCTCATTTGAGATTGACGTTCTATTCTCTACTCCTAACGGACCCAGTAACTGAAATCTAATATTGGGGTATATTGATTTGATTTTTCTTGCCGCATCAACAAATTCTCCTATCCCTTTATCCCAAATCATGCGTGCAATTAGTATGAAAGTCATCTCTTTATTTAATGGCAGATCGGCTTGGGAAAATTTATCCAAATCCACACCAGACCCAGGTGTCAGTCGACAAACTCTTGAATCTACAAGTCTATTTCCAACAAATAAATCTTTGTCGTCCACATTCTGAAAAAAGGCTGTTGCAACTGAGACTAGAGAAAACCTATAAAGAGTTTTTACTACCTTAGTAATCCAAGTATCTTTAATAAACGCTGTTCCAAGACCGGTAATCGTTACTATCGATTTTACCTTGAATAGTCTTGCGGCAATAGAGCCGTAAATAACTGGCTTGATAGTGTAAAAAAGTACGACCGCCGGCTTTAAGCGAATAAAATATTTAACGAAGTCAAAAATTGTGAACAAATCAACAAATGGATTAATACCTTTGCTGGAGATAAATAAGGGTTTTATCTGATCTACTTCCTTAGCGATAAGAGATTCATATCCGTCGAATTGGGTGAGCACACATATTTTATACCCCTCTTCATTGAGACGTCTAATGAGGGACATTCGGTGATTGTATACTGTCCAAGCGCAGTTGGCACTTATGACAATAATTTTAGACTTATCTTTCACAGTTCACATATTATCCTCAAGCCATGCCTGAAACATTAATACTGCCCACAATTGAGATTGCCAGTTATGAACGCCCATCAAATGTTCTGACCACATTTTTCTCACTACCTCAGGATAAAAAAATCCTTGAGATCTTAATCGAGTTTCATCTAGCAATTCTTCGGCCCATTCTTTGAGAGGCCCTTTTAGCCAATCGCTCATAGGTATTCCAAATCCCATTTTAGGCCTTTCAATCAACTCCTTTGGTACATATCTAAAAAGTACGTCTCGTAAGATTGACTTTCCAACCCCATGTTTTAATTTCATTGCTAGAGGAATTTTGGATGCAAACTCAAAAATATGATGATCTAAAAATGGGACTCTAGTTTCTAGTGACACGCCCATAGCGGCTCTATCTACCTTTACTAAAATATCATCAGGCAAGTAAGAAATCGTATCAATAGCCATCATTTTTTGAATATCGCCTACTTCCGAAAGCAATAGGACATCTGTAGAAAATATCTGATCATGCTCTCCTTGCCCAATTACAAC
>JADHOZ010000070.1 GCA_016778745.1 Rickettsiales bacterium | reverse complement strand
CTGATCCCCAGATCCCAAAGTCCTAACCGCCACAGTTCCGTCTTCAGCCTCCTTCTTACCAATAGCCAAAATATAAGGCACTTTTTTCAAAGAATGCTCTCTAATTTTATAATTAATTTTATTAGCAGATAAATCCCCCAAAACTAAAAATCCCCGCCCTTCCAGAGTCTTAATAACTTTCCTAGCATATTCATCCGACTCATTAGTAATAGTTGCCACCACAATTTGTAAAGGCGACAACCAAAGCGGTAATTTACCAGCATAGTTCTCAATCAAAATCCCAATAAACCTCTCAAAACTACCCAAAATAGCCCTGTGCAACATAACCGGTCTTTGCTTTGAACCATCACTAGCAATATAATTAGCATCTAACCTCTCCGGCAAAATAAAATCTGCCTGCAACGTACCACACTGCCACTCACGTCCGATCGCATCAACCAATGTAAATTCTAATTTCGGCCCATAAAAAGCCCCTTCACCCGGCTGAATTTCGTACTCCAAACCAGCTTCTTTTACCGCTTCTTCAAGAGCCTTTTCAGATTGATCCCAAATCTCATCCGTGCCCGCCCTAACATCTGGTCTAGTTGAAAATTTAACCTTCACATCCCTAAACCCAAAATCCTCATAAACTTCACGCAGCAAATTACAAAATCCAACTGTTTCTGCATTTACCTGCTCTCTGGTACAAAAAATATGCGCATCATCTTGCGTAAAAGCACGAACCCTCATTATACCATGCAAAGATCCCGAAGATTCATTGCGATGACAACAACCAAATTCAGCCATTCTAAGCGGCAACTGCCTGTAAGACTTCAAGCTCGTTTTAAAAATCTCAATATGCCCCGGGCAATTCATCGGCTTAATCGCCAAAGTTCTACCTTCACTTTCCGCAATAAACATATGATCCCTAAATTTATCCCAGTGCCCAGACTTTTCCCACAAAGTTTTGTCAATCATCTGCGGAGTTTTTACTTCCTCATAACCATTCTTTTCCAACTTATCTCTAATGTAGCTCTCAATCTTTCTAAAAATAGTCCAACCTTTCTTATGCCAAAAAATTGACCCCGTAGCTTCTTCTTGAATGTGAAATAAATCCATCTCACGACCCAATTTCCTATGATCTCTCTTTTCAGCCTCTTCTAAAAAGTGCAAATAATTATCCAAAGATTCTTGCGACTCCCATGCAGTGCCGTAAATTCTTTGCAACATTTCATTGTCCGAATCTCCTCTCCAATAAGCACCAGCCAGTTTCATTAGTTTAAAATACTTAATATGGCTTGTAGAAGGAGCATGCGGGCCACGACACAAGTCAATAAAATTACCTTGTCTATAAAGTGTAATTTTCTCTCCCGCCGGAATTGACGAAATTATCTCCGCCTTATACTCCTCACCCATTGATTCAAAAAACTCAATTGCCTTATCCCTATCCCAAACTTCACGAGTCAATTTTTCATTTCGCTTCACAATTTGACGCATACGATTTTCAATCTTTTGCAAATCACCAATTTCAAAAGGCTTGTGAGTCGCAAAATCATAATAAAATCCATTTTCAATTGCCGGGCCAATAGTAACTTGCACCTTAGGAAATAATTCTTGCACAGCCTGGGCCATAATATGTGCCGCATCATGTCTAATAATCTCTAAAGCTTCATCTCCGGATTTTGGCGTAATAATTTCAATAGACGCATCCGCTTCAATCTCTCTTGTCAAATCCCTGAGCTCACCGTTAACCTTAATTGCTAAAGCGGATTTAGCCAAAGAAGAAGAAATAGATTTTGCAATTTCAAACCCTGTGACACCAGAAGAAAACTTGCAAACCGCACCATCGGGCAAAGTTATCGCAACCATTATTTTCGAGAAATTAAATTTGAATAAAATATTTATCCGATTAACTTAATATATTCAATGAAGTTTTCAACTGCCTAATTTGCAAACAAAACAATGAGAAGCAATAATCCAACATTATTGAGTAGAATGCACAGCTACTTTTTTTCTAACACCCCCCTGGATACAGAAACAAAAAGGCAAATCATCAACAATATTGCACATAGTGAAGAAAGCAAAAATCTAGATAATCGCAATAAAAAACTAGATATCGCATTCAACATTGTCCAATCTGCCATCGGCGGTGTCATGTTACAATTTTGCCGCGGCTACTTTGAAAATAACGACCTCCAAGAAGAAATAGAATTATTACAACAAGATTTTCAAGGCCACTCCTCTCATATCCTACACAAACATACCAGCACCATATATGGAATAGGAATATGCATAGCTGTTTCCACAATGTTAAATGTTCTTCACACCGTGATCCGCAGACAAGATCCACAATCATACCAACATAGCTCAGCCATTAAAAACAAAATACATAATCTAACGCCAAAAGCCCTCATAAAAGCAATTGACGATCTTAATAATAATGACGAAAATGCACTCAACATCCTTATGCCGCAAAAAATAGACAATAACACCAAGCAAATTATCGCCTATACCGCCGGTGGTTCCCTAGCTCTCCTGTCATCAGCGCCCGAAAACAAACAATATCTAATATACGCTACATCCGTTGCAATAACAAAATTTGCACTCGAGCAAATTGACAAACATACTAACCGCACCCCAAATTTAACTTCTTTTATTTTGTCTCAATGTGATTCCGAAGAAATACTTAAATCCGAACAACTAAAAAATGCGCAACACTCCATCACCGGAGAACAAATCGCCACAGACTTTGATGAACAAGAAATGGCAGATCTACGATCACAAATAATCAAAGAAATGCAATTACAACTCACCCAAAAAAATACAATTAAAGCAGATATTGTTGATTTTTTCACCCACGTCGCACAATCTTTTTCTTTTTTTTCCACTATACATAACCGTCCCGGATCAGCTATCATTCCCAATGAATTTATCGCGTCAGCAATCGATTTCACAATCGGATCTGTATGCCACAATACACTTGGAGAGCTGAAAAAAACACTCACAACCAAAGACGTCGCTATCCTACCAATAGATGGAAATACAGCTGACCTAGAATCATATGAATCTGATTCATTAGCACATGATTCTTTAACGGTTAATATTTCAGAAATACAACCAACAATTCCCGAAGCTCTCCCAAGTAGCACCCCATCATCACCAAGACAAACCACGACACCGATAGAAAGATCTCACTCCTTTCCTTAATAAGTTTCACGCAATATCTTCTCCAGCAACAACTAACCCCAACACCATCAACTAAAAAAACCCCATTGCAAAATACCACCAGCCTTCTAACATACGCTCATTGATAATATCAATGGGGTCTATAGCGAAATTGGTAGCGCGCTTGCATGGGCGCGAACGACAAAGATTTATCTTTGGCAAAACGATTAATAATCGTTTTGAGTGAGTCGCAGGAAAAGCCTATGGATTTTCCCAGGTAGCAAGAGGTTACTCTTGCATGACATGAACAATTTGACAATTAAACTTTTATTTGGGGCTATGGCGCAATTGGTAGCGCGCTTGCATGGCATGCAAGAGGTTACGGGTTCAAGTCCCGTTAGCTCCACCACGCTTCGCTCTAACAATCTACGCGTGGCGCCGCCATGCGAAGATCGTTAGAGCGAAGCGTGCCCGGCATAGCCCAAAGGGCGACGACGGGCTAGAGCAACAAACGCAATATTAATTTTCTTATCACCCTAAGAATATGCACTACACCTACATCATCAAATCCATCTCCAATCCAGACCAATCTTACATCGGCTACACCTCAAATCTCAAACAAAGACTGGTTGACCACAATTCAGGAAAGTCTTTTCATACCTCAAAATACAAGCCTTGGAACCTAGAATTCTACTGCGCTTTCAATGATAAATAGAAAGCCCTAGACTTTGAAAAATATTTAAAATCCCACTCGGGAAAATCTTTCACCAAAAAACATTTTTAACAAGTTGACCTAGAGATACTAAAATCAACACTTCACAGCCACAAGATGTTACACAATCCAAAAGTTCGCACCTCACTTGGTTGTTTCTCAAAAAGATAAAACTCTCCGAAGCCTTTATTTATCTGCTTTTATTCGTAACCTCTTGTTCAGAGATTTGAGAAAATTACCTCTTCGGTAAATGCTGGCTCCATACGATTTGGTTCGAAAAATTCAACCGCCTACGTGAATGAATTTTAGTGATTTTGCGAACTTTCTTAAAAAAGGTTCAAAGTTTTATTAAAATGGAATTTCATCATCTGAACTTATCTCTGAATCACTTGTGGTATTTTGTAAAATGGCTTTTTCCTTCATGTTGAAATCGATTGATTTTATCATGTTTTCTACATCCATTTCATTTTTCTTGCGTATTCCATCTTTTAAAATCGAGTGCTCTATTAAAATGCAAAAGAGCTTAAGAAGTTCTTTATTGTCGAATTTCTCAATAAAATCTTTTGCATTTTTCCCATTTAAATGAGCTGCATCATTTCCAAAATCCTTAATTCCTTCAAGAAACTGTTTTAACTCGTTTTGTTTGTTATTTTTATTAAACATCGCAAATGCTTCATCTTTTTCCATTAGGGGAATGAGATTGTTAATGCTAGTGCCAAGGGTAAGTTTTTTACTAATCTCTTTTTGGTTTTTGTTAAACCCACCAAGATCAATAAATATCTCAACGCACGCTCTAAGAAGAATTGCTGTAGCAATTTTTCTATCTGCCTTGATGCACTCAAAACATTCGCGCAGATAAAGATTAAGATTAGAGAATCCCTCTTCACTTGCCAGAATCTCTATTGCATATTTATCGTGAAATAAGTTGCCCAAACCTTCTTCTTTTAAAAGATATTCAGCTAATTCTATAATATTCTTTCCTTCAGCATTTAACAAATATCTAGATTCAAAGTAGTTTTTAGGACAAAATATTTCGAAGTTACTTAAGAGAATTTTAATTTGCTCTACTTCGTAATGAGGGATGCCATTTTGGTCTTCCCATGTATAGTTTTCATCTATATATTTTGTGATTTTTTTAACCAGTTCAAATCTATTTTTTGGGTCTAGCGTCATACATTTATAATTTTTGTTAAATTTAAAGCCTAATAAGTTTTATATTGACTTTCCAGCTAAAGTGTCCATATTGTTCATCAGAGGTCAGTCACTGCGTAGCGGGGGCTGACCTTATTTTTTTGGCAAGATTACCAAGCCATACCCAGTAATTTCCCCCAAATGATTTTTTCTCATTTTCTGTTTTATCACTTCCTGACTTGTCACATTAGTGCCACAAGATTTCTAAAATTTCTTTAGTTTCCTCAGTTAAACTTTCAGCAATCAAAACCTCTTGCTGGGTATTTTGACAATTTTTGTCAGCATCAATCCAATGCTTATAATCCGTTCTGGAATATTGATAAATCGCAGTTGAAGAAACTACTATACCGCTGCAATTTGTGAGGCTTTTTTGAGGTTAATTTTTGCCATATAGTCAAGATTTAGAAATATCCAACCGCAATTGCCGTTACATCCCTTGATAACGGAACATCTTTTTCAACAAAACAAATCACCGCTCCGTGACCAATTTTTTTGTCAAATTTCTCAAGCGCAGAAAAGTTTTTCGAAGCAGTTCTTGAAGGAGTGGCGGTTTTTTTGAATTCAATTGGATAGAGCGTGTCAGCGGTTTCGATCACCAAATCAATTTCTTTTTGATCGGTATCGCGATAATAATAAAAATGTGGTTCCACACCGTTATGCCAATAACTTTTTAAGATTTCGGCAAAAATATAAGTTTCCAAAATCGCTCCAGACATGGCGCCATTTTGCAAAGACTTTGCGTCTGTCCATTTTGTTAAATAAGCACAAAGACCAGTATCGAGAAAGTAAATTTTCGGAGATTTTACCAATCTTTTTGTCAGGTTGTTGTGATAGCTGTTTAGAATATAAACCAAGCCAGAAGTTTCTAGAACTGATAACCACGATTTGGCGGTTTTATTGTCAATTCCAATATCTCTGGCCAAATCGTTATAGTTAAGCATCGATCCCGTGCGCGCTGCAACTGCGCTTAAAAAATTATAAAATGCGGTTTCATCAGAAATTTTTAGAATATCTTTCACGTCACGTTGCAAATAAGTTTGTACGTAAGAACTATAAAATATTTGCCTAGTCGATTCTTTTTTATCGACATTCACCTTAGGGAAAGAGCCTTGCCAAATCTGTTTATAAATCTCATCTAATTGCTTTGGTTTTTTGATATTTTTGCGCGCTGCGTTAATCCATTTGTTATCAGGAATAAATGGTTTTGTTTTTTCTCTACCTTCTATTTCAGCGCTGGAAAGTCCCAGCAAATCAACAATTGCAACTCGCCCAGCTAAGCTTTCAGTTATCCCTTTCATCAAATGAAATTTTTGCGAACCAGTTAACCAAAACATGCCGTTTTTTTTTCTAT
>JADHOZ010000069.1 GCA_016778745.1 Rickettsiales bacterium | reverse complement strand
GATAAAAAAATTGAAATTAAAGACATCTCCACTAAACAACCAGATCTAGAAGAAATATTTAAACATTTGATTCATGCAAGACCTCATTAGTATTGATAATTTATCTAAGGAAGAAGCGTTTGAGATATTTGATTTAGCCGATAGTTATTTACAAGACCCTATAATAGATTGTGATTCGTTAAAATCGAAAGTCTTGGTTAACTTCTTTTTTGAAAATTCGACTAGGACTAGAATGTCTTTTGAGATTGCGGCAAAAAGGATGGGTGCTGAGGTTGTGAATGTTGATATTTCCCTCTCTTCTTTGAAAAAAGGTGAATCAATCATTGATACGAGTAAAACTATTAATGCGATGAGACCTGACTTTGTAGTGATTCGTCATAATTCTGGCGGTATCGTTAAGCTTTTGAAACATCATATTTCGGGTGCCGTGATTATCAATGCAGGAGATGGTGCGAATGAACATCCAAGCCAAGCTTTGCTGGATGCTTTTACTATTAGGCGATTTAAAGGTAATTTTGAAGGGTTGAAAGTGGCTATTTGTGGTGACGTTTTACATTCGAGAGTGGCAAGATCAAATATAAAACTATTAAGTAAATTGGGTTGTAACATTACGGTTATTTCGCCCCCTACGTTGGTGTTGAAGGATTATGAATTCTGGTTGCGTGACAATTGGAATGTCAGTTTAACTGGTGATTTAAAACAAGGAATTAAGGAAGTTGATGTGATTATAATGTTACGAATTCAACAAGAAAGAATGCTTGGCTGTTATATTCCGTCATTATCAGAATATTTTAAAGTTTATGGTTTGAGCCACGATAATATTGGATTGGCTAAAGACGATGTGTTGGTTATGCACCCGGGGCCCATAAATCGTGATGTAGAGATTTCTTCTGGTATAGCGGATGATAAAAAATATAGTGTGATTCTGGATCAAGTTGAGGCTGGAGTACTGGTTAGGAGGGCTATATTAAAGAGGCTCTTTGGTTAGACTTCTCACGCATTTTCAATTTTTTTACATTTTAGTGCATTTTTTTGTTTACAATTAAATCATTTTTTCTACCTTGCGCCCTCTTTTTTAAAAAAATTAATCTTTTATGATAGAATGGACAAAAGAAACTTAGCTACTGAGGATACAAAAGTGCATTATCTTTTTGATAAAGATAGCAAAGCAGATCAATTCAATATTGATTACGCCTCTTTGAGAAGTGTTGAAGAAGAGTTAGGTGATTTAAAGCCTGCAATTCCCACTTATTTTTTGAGACCTCATTCTTTAAAGAAGGCGGCAAATTTTTTCCTTAATAATTTCGTTGGCGGTGGTTTTGTCAGTAGGGTTTTATATTCTGTTAAGGGTAATCCTGGTAGTGATGTTTTGAAGTGTTTATTTGACTCCGGTATTAGAAATTTCGATGTGGCTTCTATCGAAGAAGTAAGGTTGTTAGATGATCTATTTGGTAAGAGAATTAAGAATTATTATATGCATCCGGTTAAGTCTAGGGAGTCCATCAAAGAAGCTTATTTTGATTTCGCAGTGAAGGATTTTTCTTTGGATAGCTTTGAAGAATTATATAAAATATTAGAATCCACAGATAATGCGACTGATTTAGGTTTACATGTTCGCTTGGCTATTCCAAATGCGCATTCAGTAATTGATTTGACGGGTAAATTTGGTATTTTACCAAGTGAGTCAATAGAACTTCTAAAGGAAGTCAAAAATGTGGCAAAAAAAACGGGTATTTGTTTTCATGTTGGCTCACAATGTATGGAAGCCTCGCAGTATAGAAGCGCTTTGGATATTGTTTATGATATATTAGAAGAATCACAAGTTGAGATCGATGTATTAGATATTGGCGGGGGCTTTCCCTCTTCTTATCCAGGCATGATGCCAGCCAATATGTCGACTTATTTTGACGAAATTTTTGATGCTATTTCGGGCATGGAATTATCACCAAATTGTGAAATTTGGTGTGAGCCGGGACGTGCGTTGGTTGCTGAAAGTGGCTCTTTGGTTGTTAGGGTTGAAGGCAGAAAGCAAAATATGCTTTATATTAATGATGGCACTTATGGCGGATTGTTTGACGCTGGTAGTTTGAACTTTATTTATCCAGCAAGGGCGATAAGGTTTGGAGAGGGGGGTCTCCTTGATCCACAAATGGAACCATTTGGTTTTTATGGCCCCACTTGTGATTCTTTGGATGTAATGAAGGGTCCGTTTTACTTGCCAAGGAATATAAAAGAAGGAGATTATATTGAAATTGGGCAAATGGGGTCTTACAGTAAAGCTCTTAGAACTAATTTTAATGGGTTTGGATCTAGCGAGCAAAGATTAGTGAAAGACGAGCCATTGCTTAGTAACTATGGATTTGAGGATTCCTTGGATAATTTAGAGAAGAAGAGTTCGAGCAAGGTTGCAATTTTAAAACAAAAGAGGGTGTAAAATGGTTACAAAAAAAGAATTATTAAAAAAAGAAGTTAAGCATATCGATATAACTAAGTTTGATGCGAGGCCCATTATTGAGCAAATGGGCGATATGTCATTTACTTCAAGAGATCTGGCCAAAGCTTGCGAGATCTTTAATATGATGTTAGCTGATAAGGATTGCTCTATTATTTTGACCTTGGCTGGCTCTACTTCTGCCGCTGGCTGTATGAATTTATATTCCGATTTGATCAAATATAACATGGTTGATGCAATTGTAGCAACGGGAGCCTCGATTGTTGACATGGATTTCTTTGAAGCTCTTGGTTTTAAGCATTATCAAGGAACCCCTTTTATTGATGATAAGTTCTTGAGAGATAATTATATTGATAGAATTTATGATACTTATATTGATGAAGAAGATTTGCAAAAATGCGATGGTACTATTTTTGAAATAGCCAATAAATTGGAAAAAAGACCTTATTCTTCACGTGAATTTATCTATGAGATGGGTAAGTTTTTGAAAGAAAATTCTGTTAAGAAAAATTCTTTAATTGAACTCGCTTATGATAATGATGTGCCGATTTTTTGTCCGGCTTTTACAGATTCTTCAGCTGGATTTGGTTTGGTATTGCATCAGGTTAAAAATCCGGGTTCACATTTAACTATTGATTCTATTGCTGATTTCAGGGAGTTAACAGATATTAAAGTTGAAGCAGGAACAACGGGACTGTTGATGATTGGTGGCGGTGTGCCAAAGAATTTTGTACAGGATACGGTTGTTTGTGCGGAGATTTTAGGGAAGGAAGTGGATATGCATAAATATGCCATCCAACTTACTGTTGCAGATTCTAGAGATGGCGCCTGCTCTTCTTCTACACTTAAAGAAGCTTGCTCTTGGGGTAAGGTGGATACTGCTTATGAACAAATGGTATATGGGGAAGCCACTTCGTTGGCTCCCTTCTTGGCTTCGGATGCTTATCATAAAGGTTTATGGAAAGATAGGAAGAGAAGGCATTTTGGGAAGATGTTTTAATTGATTTATACTAAGTAGAAGATATCTTAATTAGGGTGAGTGTTGAATTAACTATCTTAATTTGTAATGGCTAAAGATAATTCTTTATTAGCAAAATGGATCATGTTGCATGTCATATTGATCTTTTTTGTGATCTTTAATGTTTTTGATGTTGGTGTTATAGGATTTTCTAATATCTTACCTTTTCTTGAGGTGGCAGCTATATTTTATTTTGCAGTTTATAAAAGATATATTGCTATTTGGTTTGTATTCGTGATGGGTTTGTGGGCTGATTCTTTATCCGGGAGTTTGTTGGGCGTTTCTTCCTTATGTTATATTTTGTTGATTAGCTTATTTTTGTTTTTGAACCACAAGATGTATATTAGAGATAGCTTCTCTCAAATATGGCAACAATTTGCGGTATTTTGTTTTTTATTTTTATTATGTAAATATTTAGGTCTGGCCGCCATTAACGGCGTATTCTATGATGGCTGGGATTTATTTATTAGATTTTTGATCACGTCGCTATTCTATCCCTCTTTGCATAAGTTTTTTGATTATTTATCACGGAAATTGGTAGAAGATTTTTAAATATGCTTCGAGATATTAGAAAAAACAAAGTATTTAATCGGAGAGCGTTGCTAGTTGGTTTGGCGCAAGGATCCTTAGCTAGTATTTTGGTGATGCGCCTTGGCTATTTGCAGCTTTTTAAGCATAATGATTATGCTATGCAGTCAGATAGTAATCGGATCAAACCTACTATTAACCCCTCTCCCAGGGGCGTGATTTATGATAGGAATAATGTGGCGTTAACGCGAAATGATAGTAGCTACAGGTTGTTGCTATATTTGGATCGAAAGAGTAACAAGGAAAAATTGGTTGATGATCTGGCAAGGGTTTTGGATCTGAGTGAGCAGAAAAAAGATGCTTTTTTAAAAAAAATAAATTCTGCAGGCAGAAAGAGGGTAATATCTTTAATGGATCATTTAGATTGGGATGATTTGGCAAGGGTTGAGAGTAATTTGTATGCTTTGAGTGGTGTTGGAATTGAAAGTGGTATTATTAGGAAATATCCATACCCGCATGAAACAGCTCATATTATTGGTTATGTTTCTTCGCCCTCAGAGAACGAGATAGAAGGTTCCCAATCAAGTCTGTTTATGCATCCTGATTTTAGGGTTGGAAAGTCTGGCATTGAGAGGTCTTTCGATGGTAGTTTAAGAGGAAAATATGGGGTTAATTATACTGAAGTTAATTCTCTAGATTTGCCTATTAGGGTTTTATCAAAGGATAAGCCTATTAATGGTAGGCCTTTGCAACTAACAATTGATTTGGAGTTGCAGGCCTTCGTTACGAACAGGATAAAAGATTTAAGCGCTTCTGTCGTTGTTATGGATGTTAATGGCGGCGAAATATTGGCTTCCGTCTCAAGTCCATCTTTTAATCCCAACAATTTTGTTGAAGGAGTTTCAAAAGAATATTGGCGTGAAGTTAGTGAAGATGAGAGAAAGCCTCTTCATAATAAGCCGATATCTGCACTTTATCCTCCGGGATCTACTTTTAAGATTATGGTTGCCTTAGCTGCATTAGAAGAAGGTCTTAACCCTCTGGAAACGGTGGTGTGTCGAGGGCATTATCGCTTAGGTAGAAGACGTTTCCATTGTTGGAAAGAAGAAGGGCATGGAAGGGTGAATATGCATAGCGCTATTGCGCAATCTTGTAATACTTATTTTTATGATTTGGCAAATAAATTAGGCAATAAACCTATTGTTAATATGGCTCAGAAATTTGGTTATGGCCAGGAATTTGATATTGGTTTAAGTGGTATGAGAAGCGGTATTTTACCAGATGACAATTGGAAAGAAAAGGCTAATAAAGGGCAGTGGGTTGGGGGAGACACTTTGAACTTGGCAATTGGTCAGGGCTACTTATCGGCTAATCCATTACAAATGGCGGTGGCCGTATCTAGAATTGCAAATGGCGGTAAGAAAGTGCGTCCGTGTTTGATTAAGAATAATCAAAAAATTAACGAAGCTGCATTGGGGGTTAGCTCCAAACATATAGACTTTGTACGCAATGCTATGAGTGATGTAGTGAATCATAAGCGCGGTACTGCATATTGGGCGCGGACAAGAATAAAAGATTTTGCAATGGCTGGAAAGACTGGAACATCGCAAGTTATCTCTAAGCGTGAGTCAGAGATGACAGAGAAGGAAAATGAGAAAAATGCTAATCATGCGATTTTTATGGGATTTGCCCCAGTGACTGATCCAAAATATGCCATTTCAGTGGTGGTCGAGCATGGAGGAAGCGGTTCTGTCGCTGCGGCACCAGTAGCTAGAGATATATTTAAAAAAATAGCTGGTCAAGTGTAGTGGCAAATTAGGGTTTAGGACGCCGTTTGTGAATGGTGTTCGCAACCCTAAATTTATGCTTGCACTTTGTAATTTTATTTGCAAAATCCACTCGCTTATCTTTTATAAATAATTATATATATTAGGATTTTAACACATGAGTAACATTGGAAAAATCACGCAGGTAATCTCTGCGGTTGTTGATGTAGAATTTGAGAATGGTGAATTGCCGGCTATCTATAACGCCTTGGAGTGTGAAAATAACGGTAAAAAGTTAATTCTAGAGGTTTCCTTGCATATTGGTGAAAGAGTCGTTCGTGCAATTGCTATGGACTCAACTGACGGTCTTGTTAGGGGTCAAGAAGTTAAAGATTCGGGCGCACCGATCTCTATTCCTGTTGGCGAAGCAACCCTAGGTAGAATCATGAACGTGGTTGGTGAGCCAATTGATGAAAAAGGTGATATTGAAGCAAAAGATAGAGCTGCTATTCATGCTGAAGCTCCAGAGCTTACCAGGCAATCAACAGAAACAGAAATTCTTGTTACTGGTATTAAAGTAATTGATCTTTTAGCGCCTTATGCAAAAGGGGGTAAGATTGGCTTATTTGGTGGTGCTGGCGTTGGTAAAACTGTATTGATTATGGAATTAATTAATAATGTTGCAAAAGCGCATAGCGGATATTCGGTATTTGCTGGTGTTGGCGAAAGAACTCGTGAGGGAAATGATTTATATCACGAGATGATCGATTCTAAC
>JADHOZ010000068.1 GCA_016778745.1 Rickettsiales bacterium | reverse complement strand
TTATATTTGCAATCTCAATACCATGTATATTTTTTATTAAATCTCTTGCTCTCCTTTCGTTACAAAGTAGGCTTACCATTTTTCCTTTATTTTTTGTTTTCGTCATAGAGTAGCCTCTATGAGCTACGAGTCTAAATAGATCTTCTCTAGAATAACAACCGCTCTCATAATAAGATACAGATTCTCCCAAGCTATGACCAGAAACTGAATCTGCTGATATTCCCAATTTCTTTAAAAATTCTAACCATAAAACCGTAGATAAAACTATTGCAGGTTGTACTATCTTGGTTTCCGACAACTCTTTCTCAATTTTCTGTAATTCATCTTGATCTGTTATTAGTTCTAAGTTTCTAAATAAATATTCACTAACTCTAAAACCATATTGGGCAGTTATATTGTCGCACTCATCCACTATATCTTTAGCCCACTTAAATCTTTTTATTAATATGCGTGAAGAATTGATTTTCTGAGATCCCTGACCAGGAAATAAGAAAGATATTTTAGGCCTAGATAATTCCTGGCCTATAAAAATAGACCGATCATCAGTAATCAATGCTTTATTATTATTTATATCGCTTTTTTCTATAAAACTTATTGCCTTGCCCAATTTACTTATTAAATCTTCTACATCTTTTGCTATAATTGAACACTTGATCTTATGTTTACTATTAACATTTTTTGTAGTTTCAAAAGATAAATCTAATAATTGAGCTTCCGACATTCCAACCGACAAGGTTTTTATTTTCTTAAGTTCATCAATTAAATTTTTCTTGTCAGTAGATGAAAATAAAAACAATTCACTATCTTGATACGTAAAAGACAGGTGGTTTATTTTTTCATTATCCACTAATCGACGCGCTTTATCAAACGATGATAATATCACATGACTATTAATACCACCAAATCCCATTGCCGAAACCCCTGCAAATATCCGATTTTTATGAGATAAGTCAATAGCATTTAAAGCCGGATATATTTTTGATTTTTCTGTTTTAAAAAAAGAGTGAGGAACATTTATTCCGGCGGTAGGAGGAATAACTTTTTGGTTAAGAGACATAACCGTCTTTATAAAAGCTCCTATTCCTGCCGCAGCCTTAGTGTGACCAATTACTGATTTTACTGATGTGATAGCGCAAGTCTTCTTATTATCCTTAATATTAAAATAATCAAATGTCTCTTTTATAGCTTCAAGCTCAATCCTATCTCCTACAGAAGTTCCTGTTCCATGACCTTCTATAAAGTCCAACTTATCTGGGGTTATTCCGGCTCTTTGATATGCCCTTCTAAGAGCCATTGATTGAGACGTAGCTTTTGGAGTTGTTATACCACCCTTACCATCCGAAGATATTCCCCACCCCTTTATAATAGAGTATATTTTGTTATTATCTTTTTTAGCATCTTCAAATCTTTTTAGAATTACAAAACCACATCCTTCTCCAGGTACGAATCCTTTTCCAGACTGATCATATACCTTCATTTTTCCATCTGTCAAAGCTCCAACCCTGGAAAAACCTACAGTCTCAAAAGAATCAATACTTATATCCACTCCGCCCACAATAACTAAATCCATATCTTTTAGAACAAGAGAATTAGCTGCAGTTATTATAGCTAATAAGGATGAAGAACATGCTCCGTCAACAGAATAGCCACCACCATTAAAGTCAAAAAAATTTGCTATTCTTCCTGCTATTACATTAGATAGACTCCCTGCTAAAGTATCGTCCGTAAAATCCTTAAAAACAGATTTATAAACCTTTTCCATTTCAACTCGTAATTCGTCTTCTTCAGACTCATGTAAATTTAATTTTTTAATAGACTTATCCAAAACCTTTTTTATAAAAGGCCACCTTAACCTCATGCTATCTGATCTAACAAACTCGCTAGTCAAAGTGTTACCAACAACAACACCCACTCTTTCTTTCGCAGTACCTTCAAAATTAATTTCCGAGTCTTCTATGGCTTTTATTGCAGTATCAAGGGCTAACCAATGAACAATGTCAGTATTTATAAAGGTTGACTTTGGAATTTTTTTGTTCAACCAATCAAAATAAAAACCATCAATTAATGCAGCTTTTTTTCCATACGTAGTATCTTGATTTAATTTGTCAGGATGATAGTACTCCTTTAAAGGTAATCTACAATCAGGAAAACTACGAAACTGCTGTCTTTTCGATAAAATGTTTTGCCAAAATTCCACTGGATTCTTTGCACCAGGATAATAACAAGAAATCCCCACCACAGCAATATCTCTTTTCATAATAATATCTTATTATATCTTAATTAAACAATACGGTGGGGACTTAAATACGAGAAAAAAATATAGGAGTAGAAAGCTACCCCTATATAATTTAGCATCTTAAAATTCTTTTTTAATAGCCAAAGAGTACAAATTAACCTTTGTATCAACATTCGCATTAACGCTATTTATACTGTTACCTAAATTATTAGATGCTTGGGTTGAAAGATTAACATCATCAAAAAACAAATGAACATAGCTTGCATCTACCGAAAGGCCGTTACCAAAATCATAATTAAAACCTAGAGAAGTCCAGATTCTGTCTCCTACTGGTAATCTTGGCTCTCTATTTGCATTACCGATTGCAGCTTTTTCATATGCTGTACCTGCTCTTAAAGTTAATTTTTCACTCGCTTGATGCTCAACACCTATAGAATGTAAGAAAGAATCATGCCAGTTCATAACTGTCCTATCATCACCTAGAGTTTCAAAGTTTCTTACAACCAAACTTTTAACCCTTGACCATCTAGTCCAAATCATGTCGTAGGCTACTTCTGTTGTGTCGCTTATTTTATAGCTTACACCAACGTCTAATGATTCGGGTGTTGTAGTGCCTAAGTGAAATGCAGTTGTAACATGCCCAGTAGGGACTCCTGGTGCATTTGTTGTACCTTCTACTTTATGCTTAATTTTGGATCTATATCCTAATCCCACTTTTAAATCTTTTGTTGGCTTGTATAGTAGGCCTAAATTATAGCCATATCCCCAATCTGAACCGTGAGATTTAGCGGGAACATTATATACGTCTTTGGTCAAAGTTGCTTTGTAATATTGCGCCTGAAAGCCTGCAGCTATGTTTAACTTATTGTTTACTTTATACGAAACTGAAGGGTTAATATTGTGAGTGACAATTTGACTTTCTAGTGCATTTCCACTGCCAATCCAACCTTTATCATATTTAGTGGCTAGGCCAAAAGGAGTTGTGACAGAAAGACCTAGAGTTGTTCTATCGTTGATTGGTTTTGCTATATATAAAGCGGGAACAAATCCGTCTTCACCAGCATCAGAGACATCATTTTGTGAAGTTTGCGGAGTTCCTGAAGCGTTGCTACCAGAAATATTGTCCATATCGATATCTAAGTCCAGATAAGTTACTGAAACAATTAGCTCGCCTTTTTCTAGTTCTGATAATGTGGCGGCGTTGAAGAATGAGTCACTTGAATCGTGCATTCCGGTTGCGGAACCAGCATAAGCGGTTGAAAGACCCGATGTTGAATACATATTTGAGGAATATCCAGCAGCGAAAGTTTGGCTCGCGGTTAGTGCTAACGTCGCTAATGAGCAAGCTAAAATTTTGTTGAATTTCATAGAAGTAAGTTTAGTTGTTTGATACGCAATTAATTACTTTGGTATTGTCGAGGTGTTTTATAAATAAAAATTTGCTGAACTATTAGGTCTATTATGTTTCGTAGAAGAAATAATTATCAATAAAAATTAATGAGGTTGATGATGTGAATAGAATTATATGTCTCAAAATGAGAATTGGGGTTATTGTTTGTTGGAATTTTTGTGTGTTTGATTGCTGTTTTTACTGACTTTGGCCTTGTTTTTGGTACTATTGCTTGGAAATGATACAGAATGTGTTTTTTTTGACGTTTTTAACTTATTATAAGGTAAAAATGTCTGTTATTGTGAGCAAAATTATAAAAAAAGTCAGAAAAATCGCGAAAAAAACGATGAAAATTAGGATTTTTGCTTGGAATTTTAGTTTATTTTTGATTGTTTGCTCTTTTACCTTTAGGAGAAAAACTATTGTTGTGAGTAGGATGATAAGAAAAGAATGTAGAATTGAGATTATGCCGGTGTTTTGATAGTCCAAGATTGCCAGAGCCGCGTATAGCAGGGTTATTGGGATCAGGAAGTTTGTTATTGTGTTTGTTAGGTTTTTATTTTTCATTTGTTTTTGTTTTTATAACAATTCTTATGTTATGTTTGATGTTTTTGGCGTGTAATGCAAATTAATTCTTCGGTTATGTGGGTGTGATATTTAGGTGCATTAAATGTTCTTATTTTAGGTAGACCTTTATTAGTTTGATGAGGTTTTCGGGGTCATTTCCTTTTAGAAAATAATCATTAAAGCCGGTTTGAAAAAGATTGAAGATGTTTTCAGATTCGTCTTCATAGTAGTATTTGTCGGCGTTTACTATGTTTCCGGTGATGGAAATGATTGGTATTTGGTTTTGGTATTTAATTTTGTTTTTTTCTTCGATTTTTCTAATTTCTTTAGCAGCTTTATTGCCCTCAATGTAGGGCATATTTATATCGGTAAGGATTAGATTAAAAGATGACTTTTCTTTACCATCTTTTATTTGGGTTTCTAGGTCTTTTTTGAATATATCTATTAATTCTCTGCCGTCTATGGCTGCGGTGACAGATAGGCCTAATGATTCTAGGGCGTTTTTAGTTACTCTTAGGTTTATTTCATTATCATCAGCGAATATCATTTTATATTGTGCTAGATCTATTTTTTCTTGCTTGATGTAGGATAGATCTATTTCTTTGCTTGGATCTGTTGCGGTTAATTTAGAAATTGTTCTTAGTAATATGTTACAGCTCTGATCGTCGTGGTGATTAATATAATAATTTATTAAGCTCTTATATGATTTTTTTAATTTTTCGAAGCTGTAATTTGTGTGAGCTATGATGCCACATTGTTTGTTGATATTTCTCGATGATTTTAAATGTTTTATGAGGAGCTCTTCTTCTTTGGCCTCAAGGTTTTGAGCGGCATTAAATATTATCAATTTATAGCTATTTTTGAAAATTAAGTTTCCAAGGTTTGGATCTTGGACAGAGCTTTCTTGGCATGTGATATCTAAATGTTCTTCTATTGTTTTAATAAATTTTTTATCTTGGTCAATGACTAAAATTTTTTGTTTTTTGTAGTTGTCAATATTGTCTATTTCTTGTTTTGTGGGCTTAGGGAAATAGAGAGAAAATTTAGTATATTCATTTAATTTAGATGCACATTTTATGTGGCCACCAAAAAGTTTCATATTTCTTTGACAAAATGCTAAACCTAGTCCTGAGCCCTGGTTTGATTTTTTAGTTGTGAAGAAATCTTCGAATATTTTATCTATATTTTCTTTGGAAATTCCAGGGCCGTTATAGTCTGTGACGTTGATTACTATATATTTTTGTTCTTTGGCATCTTGGTTATTGATATTTTGCGGTTTTGACATTTCTTCGCTGATGGAAATTTCTATTTTTAGGTTTTGATATTCGTTTATATAGATCAGAGCATTTTTTAATATGTTGTATATTGTGAAGGTTAGCCTTTCTTTTACAGCTTTGATATAAATATCTTTCTGTCTACCACGATCATTTTTGAAACTTTCATAATCAATTGTGACTGCTTGTTTGGCTATGTCTGATTTATAACCATATTTATCAATTATGTCCGGTATTAGGTGGGGTAGATTTATAAATTCTAGATCTTCAGGGTTAATGGCGTGGTCTTTTAAATCCCCTAATATGATGTTGATGATGTTGTTAGCTGAATAAATGGAATCGGATATTTTAGAAGTAAGATCTGATAATGCCATTTTGTTGCGACGATATTTTAATAACACATTTGAAAGTTCTGCATTTGTTTTGCTTGGATTTGGGGATTGTTTAGCAGCTTGTTGTAGTATATCGAAATTTGGTGAATTAAATAGATCGTCATCATTATTGTGTAAGATTGTTTTGATCTGAGTTCCTAAGAGATTGATTGAGTTAAGGGGGTTTCTTACTTCGTAGGCAATTGATCCAGCTAATATTTTATATTCGTGGGATTGTTTTTTTACTACTTCTAAATTTTGTAGTTTATTATTTGCGTTTATTTGTTCTAGAGCCAAGCCGATATGATAAGATAGATTGTCAAACACTAATACGTCTTCATTGGTAAAATAGTGGTTTTTTTCTCTTTGACTTACCAAGGCAAAACCTATGACGTTATTTTTGTAGATAAATGGTACTAGGCTTGATGAATTGGAATTATCTAATAATTCTCTAATTGTATTACTGGCATCTTGATAGCATGTTGTCGATTCAAGGGTGGATATTTCTTGATGATATTTACTTAAGTTTGTTTCTTTTGCGTTTTTTGGATTGAGAGTTATTTCGTAATTTATGTTGCGTTTTGTTTCTTCGTCATCGTTAAAATAGTTTTTATTAATGGCTATGAAATTTAAATCCAGAGGGATTTTATAATAGAATAGTGAATTGATAAAGTTGTTTATTTTATTAATGTCATCTTGATGACTGAGTTTTTGGCGTATTTCTTCTAGGACATTGTTTAG